>CAZKPI010000016.1:0-19175 GCA_964554555.1 uncultured bacterium | reverse complement strand
ACCATGCAGGTTCGCTTCAAAGCCCCCGTTCCGGTCACCGCCACCGTCGAGGCCACCAAGGCCGATGACGGCATTCCGGTCCGCGTCGTGGTCAAGGACGCCCAGGGCCAGCCGGTCAACAACGCCCGCGTGGTCGTCTACACCGAAGGCGTCGAGAACGCCTCCCTGTGCCTGACCAACGCCGACGGCGAGGCCGCCGTGAAACTGCCCAAGGTGCGGGCCACCGAAGGCTACGTCACCGTCACCGGTCCCGACCTCGTCCCCGTCATCGACCAGAAGATCACCTTCTGATCCTGACCTGACCGACCAGTAAACCGGGCCGGGGGAGCGATCCCCCGGCCCGGTTCCTTATTTGGCGGGAGACCGTGGCAATCACCCGAAGAGGACGAACCGGCGGGCGGGGATTTCCCTCCCTTCCGGTGAGCGGCAGACCAAGATCCCGGCGGCACAGCGGCGAACCTCCTCGCCACGGGAACAGGCTCTGAACGCCTGGCTGGGCAACCACCAGGGCCTGCTCTGCAGTCTTCCTTCCACGGCCCCGGTCCATCCCCGCGCCGCCTGACCCTGGCTGGCATTGGGGTGGCCGTCAGGAAGACGAAGATCAGAACAGGAACCCGGGGTTTCCCAGCCGGACCGGCAGGGTCCGCAGAGCCAGCAGGAACAGGACGATGATGACGGCGGTGGCGTTGATCCGGAAGAGGTCGCCGAAAAATCGGACGTAGGGGGCGAGAGAGGGGCGGGCGTCCCGCTCCTCATCGGAGGGCCGGGCCAGGAAGATGTAGCGGTACAGGGGCAGAAGGATGATGGCTTCGATGGCGGTGGTCGAAACCAGCGCGATTCCGAAGATCAGGGTGACCATGACCACCTTCGTCACCCAATAGGCGGCAAGACTGCCGACCGACAGGGATTGAGCGGCCTGCAGGTGATTCATCAGGACCATCCCCAGGATGCTCGACACCAGGCCCAGCCCGCAGATGGCGCCCAGGGCGTTGGTGAAGTTCTCCTCGCCGACCAGGGTCTCCCCTGGCGGGTTGGCGGGGGTGGACAGCCAGCCGGCGGCCCGCAATCCGACCAGGAGCAGGACCAGCACCGGGCTGAGCAGGGCCAGAACGAACCCCACGAGGAGAACCGCCGTGGAAAGCGGATAGACGACCACGCCGATGAGGGTGACGATGGCCAGCCAGCCGAGGGGGAACGGCCCTGCCGGGACATCCTGACGCAGGGCCAGATGCAGGACCAATAACCAGAGAATCCCGCTGAGGAAGACGATGAGCGGCATCACCAGGATATGGACGCCGCCGGTCGTGGCGAAGCTCCTCACCGTGGAAAAACCGGCCAGCAAGGACAGGGCGTTGGCCAGGGTGACGGCGCCCAGAGTGCCGGAGAGGGTCTGCAGGCGGCCGTACCCGGCCGTCCGGCCGGAGTGCCGCAGATGGGCTTCCAGCAGGCCGGTCTTAACCAGGACGACCACGGCCATGGCGACCATGAACCCCCTGGTCATCAGGGTGGTGTGCTCGTCGTTGCCCTCGAACATCATCGTGAAATAGGGAATGACGGAACAGGCGTTCGCCGGCCCCCCTGACAACATCCACAGACTGCCGATCGCTCCCCAGCGTCGCGCGGGCATGAAGCTCATCCGGTTCATGTTCGCCCTCTTTCCTGGGCTCGCTCCATCTACCACTCGAAATACCTTCGTTGACCACCGATGTCGATCCCGGAATTGGGGGAGATGACCTTGCGGTTGCGGCTAAACGTGGTGGGGCGGGTCTGCCCGGGGAACGAGGCCTTCTCCAGCTGGAAGCCCTCGAACCAGACCGAGTGCGAGGCGGTGACCGGCGAGGTGTTTTCCAGCAGGACGTAGGTGCGGCTGGCGTTGTTGGGATCGAACTCGTAGTTGATGGAAAGGAACACGCGGTACCAGGTGACCATGGTGTTGGCCTGGGAGGCGACAAAGGAATCCACGATCCCGCCTTCAATTCCGCCGTTCAGGGAGATCGCACCGCCGGCGGAGACTTGGACGGACTGACTGCTGACCTCTTTCATGTCGGAATCGACATCGAAGAAGGTGATCCGGGCCGATCCTGTCCCCGGGCAGACCCAGGCCGACAGGATGAAGCGGTTCCAGGGGGCGGCCTCGAGGAACGTCGAGGTGGCGATTTCCTGGTAGACCGAACCGGACGCGACATCCTCCGGGCCGGCCACCGAACTCACCACGGTCAGGGTCAGGGTGAACACGTCGGAAGCCAGCAGATATCCGGCTCCCAGTTCGGTCGCGTCGTAGATCCCGAGCGTTCCCGTATAGACTCCGCCGGCTGTCCCGGCAGGGATTGGACCGACCTTGACGGTTGCCGTGAGGAAAGAACCGGGAGCCAATGGACTGACCGGGTTGGCGGGGGTGAAGGTCACCAGGCCTGCGGGGATGGTGTTGCCTCCGTTCACCAACGGAGTGGCAAACCAATGGAGGTCGGTGAAAGTGGCATTGCCGGTGTTGCGGTAGGTGAGAGTGACCGTGGAAGTCTCCTCGCCCGGGGCCGCGGAGCCGGCATCAAGACTGGTCTCGTCGATCACCAGGACGGGCCTGGTGGCAACGGTGACCTGGACCTGGAGGGGGGCCGAGGCCTCGAATCCGTCGCAGACTCCATTCCAGTTGTCGTCTTCGAAGGCGGTGTGGGTTCCGATGTAGGTTCCCGGCGTTTGTGTGGCCGCCAGGGCCAGCGAGAAGGTGCAGGATTTGCTCGATCCCGGTCCGATGGTGAATGGCGTTGGGGAGACCGACAAACAGGTGGACCCGATGGAATTGATGCCATCGGTATGGATGAGGGGAAGGAAGGAGAACCGGCCGTTGGAAATGGAGATCGAGGTGAGATTGAAGATCGTGAACGAGTAGGGATAGGTGCCGTCGGGGGCGCAGGTGCCGAACAATAGCGGAGTGTCGGCCAGGATGCGCTTCTCGCCGACGGTGAATTTCAGGAGGAAGGTGTCGCTGGCATCGAAGATGCCGTCGCCGTTGACGTCGGCCCGGATTTCCTGGTCGCTTTGGTAAGGGAGGGAAGTCTGGGTGAGGGGAATGGTTACGGAGACGGTGGCCAGGAAGCTTGCGCCGGGGGCAAAAGAAGAGAGGGCCGCCGGCAGGGTGATGGTGGGGGCGGGCACCGCAGGGGGGCCAGGGGAAACGGGGGCCACGGGCGAGACGACGGCCAGGAGGTTGGCTCCGGTCATATCCACGTTGCCGACATTGACCACCTCGATGGTGGCCGTCGCCGATCGTCCGGCAGGGATGAAGCCCATGTCAAGGGGGTTCTGGACGACGTTCAAAACCGCCTTGGAGATGACTTCCACTTCGAGCTGACAGGTGTCGCTGGCCTCGAAGGTGTCGATGTCGCCGCCGTTGTCCTCATCATTCCAGACCTTGAGGGTTCCCACATACGAGCCGACGACGGCGTTGGCGGGAATGGCCACCTGCCAGGTGCCGGTCTTGCTCTGGCCGGCATTCATGAAATCGAAAACCGCCGGGGAGAAGGTGATGGCCGATCGGGGAATGACCTGGCTGGTGCCGTTCACCAGGTCGGTGGTCATGGTGGCGATGGGTCTGGCCAGAAGCAAGGAGCCGTTGTTGTTGATGGTGTAATTGGGCCCGGGGAGGGTGGCGAACGGCGTCCCGCCGACGAGTCTCGAGTAAGCATCGACAATGTTGATCGACTTCGCGCCGATCTTGCAGGCAAGCCCGAACTTGTCCTGGGTTTCCTGGGGGCCGACGAGGTTGTCGGTGGCGGTGGCGTCATCGAACAGGTAGCCGTACTGCCCGTAGTAATCGCCGTCAGGGGTCGATGACGGAATCGTCATCGTAATCGAGGCGGAGAAGACAAGGCCAACCGGGATCGGGAACAGTCCGCCGGGGGTGAACCCATAGGCCGTTGCGGGGATGGAGTTCCCGCCTGAAAACAGATCGACATTGAACCAGTTCAGCTTGTTCAAGGGGACACTGCCGATGTTCCGGCACAGGAAGGACACGGTGGCCACCTCATTCGGGGTGCGCCCTCCCAGGTTGATCACATCGTCGATGACCTGGACGGCAGAATAGGCATTGACCGTGACCGAGGCGAGGAAGGTGGTGCTGGCCTCGGCGCTGTCGCCGATGTAGGTTCCGTCTCCGTCCAGGTCCTCGAACAGGATCTGGGTTCCGGTATAGAGGCCGGCCGGCACTCCGGCCGCCACATAGAGGGACATGGTGGCGTTCCCGGTGGCGGCGGCGTTGATGGTGGAAGGCAGTTCGGGAATGAGGTTCTCTCCTGGGATGATGGCCCCTCCCGGCCCGACGAGGTCTCCGGGAAACAGCTTCAGGGAACTCAGCGGCAGGGTGCCGGTATTCTGGATCTGGAAGGGGACGTTGCTGATGGTGTAGGTCGGCGTGCCGGGCCCGAGGTTCAGGGGGTCCGGGGTCACGGTCAGGCCGATGGTTCCGACCTGGAAGATCAGTTGCAGTTGGTCGAATGGCTCGCCCGAATCGACCTTTCCGTTGGCGTTTTTGTCGTTGAAGACGGTCACGGTGGCAATCTTGGTGCCGTTCGTTTCGGCCGCATCGATGAAGGCGGTGACGCTGGCCAGAAACACGTCATCTGTGGCCAGGGGGCCCCAGGCGGGCGGGGTGAACGTGATGTGGGCCGGTTGGGTGAAAGTGGTCTCGGTGGCGACGAAGCTGAGGCTGGCAATCTCCACGTTGCCCCCATTGAACCCGGAAAAAGTTTTGGTCGCCACGGGGTTGTCCTGGGGGCAGTTGCCCATGTTCACCGAATCCTGGTTGAGGACGACCAGTTCGGTGGGAGCGACCACCACGGTCACGAGAAAATCGTCGAAGGGCTCGGTCACATCCCGGGCTCCGTTGGTGGGGAAATAGTCGTCCCAGATGTTCATGGTCACCTGGTAGGTTCCGGTTGGAGTGTTGTACGGGATCTCGAGGGTGGCTGATGCGCTCTGACTGCTGGACAGGGGAATACTGAACCCGGTGCTGGTGGTGGGACTGAAGGAGATGTTGGCCCGGTCGATGTAAGCCTCGCCCGGCCCTAGAAGGTGTGACGCCTGCCACTTGACGTTGGTCAGGGCGACATTGCCCGTGTTGTCGACGGTGAAGGGTTCGGTGGCTTTGCGGTCATTGCATTGCATCGTGCCGAAATCGATCGCGGGAAGCGAAAGGGCCAATTTCCGGCGGACGATGGTGATGGAGTTCGACAGGTCGGTGACGGAGACTTCCTGAGTCGTGGTGGTGTCGATCCCCGACCCAGAGGCGATCATCGAGTAGCTGGCGGGGGCCGCGCCCGATTCGTTGACGGCGGTGTACTGCCAAGTGAACACCGCGGGGAAATCGGGGGTGATGGTGGCGACTGTCGGGGTCGGTCCGCTGGCCAGGGAAAGGTTACCCACACTGCCGGCCGTCTTGGTGGGCAGGTTGGGAGTGAAGCTGGAGACGGTTCCCCCCCCGGCTCCTTGGGTGACCGTCAGAGTGGCGGTGACCGTGGCCCCCACCTCGACGGTGCTCGGCGACAGGGTGAAGACGCCGGTGAGGGCGGTTGGGTTGAACAGGTTGAAATACAGGCGGCCGACCAGGGTGCTCGGGGCCCCGCCCCCGGTCATGGTCCACAGTTCCACGCGCCAGGCCCCGAGTGTCTGGGCGGTGGTCGAGAAATCATACGTCCTGTATTGGCCGCTGTCCTGTGAGGGAGACGTGGCAATCTGGCCGTCAGGGCCGAAAACCAGGATGGCCTCTTTGGTATTTGAGTTTGCTCCGTGGTCGAACCTGACATACACCCTTTGGCCGGTGGAATAGCTGTATCCCTCGGGAGAATAAGATGAACTCGGCGACAGGAGGCCTTTGACCGTCAGGATGTTCCAGCCGCAGGAACCGCCGTTGTCGCCGACGATGGCCACCGGATTGTTCGCATCGTAGCCGCGGATGTTGCCGCTGATGGTGTTGGTGGTTCCTCCGGTTGCCGCTTCATCTACCGCGACGATGAAGCGGATGGTGGTGGTCTTCCCCCCGGCCAGGGCGACGGGCCAAGCCGTAGGAGAGGCGACATACTCGGAATGGACGGCGGCCAACGAATGGGTCAAGGTCGCCGCCGTCAGGATCGCCGTGGCTTCCCCGGAATTGGTCACGGTCATATCAACCGCCAATCCCTCCTGGCCGGGGGACACGGCGACATAGGCATCGGTCACGCCCGTGACGGTCAGAACCGGCGGGGTCTGGATCACGCACAGGTTGCTGGTGACGGTCGCCGCCTGCACGAAGGGGGTCGAGGTCGCATTCTCGTCGTAGCCGAACCCGTTCACCTTCAGCTGGAAATTCCCCGTCGAATTGGCCCGGAAGGTGTAGGTGAAGGTCGCCTGGCCGGGGCCGGGAATATTCTGCCGGACCGGGCTTGGCCCCGTTAACCAGGAGGCGGTCCCAGTGTTGGTCGGCAGCCAGGTGAGGGTGGCGAGTTCCCCGTCGAGAATGGTGGCGTCCCCGAGGTTGCCGAAGGTCAGCGTGGCCACAAAGGTCGAGTTGAGGGAAACCGTGGGGGGAAGCGCGAAGGTCAGGGTTGCGTTGGCGGGGGCTCCCACGAAGAAAGTATTTTCACAGAGCGGAATCGTGTCGAACACGCGGGTGCCGACCACGCGCCACCAACCTCGTGGTGAGGACGGGGTCAGTTCGAATTGGGAGGTGAAATTGCCATCAGCGTTGGTCAGGACGGCCGGATCGCTGAAGGAGGCCATACCGCCGTCGGAATCGGGTGGTGCTGGGCGATACCACCGCATGCGGTGTTCCTTGAGCGGTGCCAGGTTCTCGGCCTTGGCGAAAACCGTGTAGTAGCCCTGGTTGAATTCCGCCAGCTTGATGATGAAGGCGGGGTCTTTGTAGGTATTGACGATGCCGGCCACGATGATCCAGGAGTCGGGGATCAGGGCTCCATCCATGTTGGTGGAAGGCATGAGCAGGTTCGCGTCCCGGTAGGCGATGGTGGCGTCGATGTTGGCCGTTCCTGTCGCCGATGTGGGATCGACTTCCAGCAGGTATCTGACGGTCGTTGCCTGGCCGGCGTAGATCGTTACCGGCAACGGATTCTGAGGGCGGATGTTGAGGTAGCTCCCCTTGTCGAAGGTCAGGGTGATGCTGTCGAGGAGCCCGGCCGCGTTTTTGTCGCCCATGTTCTCGACGGTGACATCGACGGCGACGTCGGTCTGCCCCAGGTAGACGGAATTGGGGGCGGCGATGCTCAACACACGCAGAAAAGCCGGGGCCCGGATGAGCCAGTTGGCGGTAAGGTCGGCACCCGTGTCGCCGAGGGAAACCCCGGTGGTCAGGCTGGTGGCTGAGGCCGTGGCATCGATGGTGTCGATGTCGCAAATGCTGGCTTCGAGAATGTTCACGGAAAAATCGACTTCCAGGGTTCCCTCGGCGGGAATGACCGTGCCGACCGCCGGGGAAGTCCTGATCCAGGTGTAACTGCCGACTTCAGGAATCTTGAAGGTCAGGCTGGCCCCGTCGAAACGGGCAGGGGAATACCCGGGATTTGACAGGAAGACCTTGACGGGAACACCGGTCTGGCCCCGGGTGACGTTGGTCTGCCCGGCCTCCACCTTGGTGATGACGAGCCTGGCCCGTTTGAAGGTGGCTGGAACCGAAAGTGGGGAAACGGCGCCGCTCCGGTCCACGTCGCAGATCTTGTAGTAGACCTCGTCTTCTGTGGGCACCTCATACCAGAACGGTCGGTACGTTGCCGATGCGTAGGTGAATGGACCGCCCGGCGAGGTACTGCGGTAGACACGGTAGCAGTAGGTGGCGACGGCCGGCCCGGGGGCCCCTGTGACATAGGTGCTGGAGGCCCAGGTCAGGAAGGCCGCCTGGGTGGCTGTCTCCGTGGCGACCAGGCCGATCGGGCTCATGTTCGCGTAGCAATAATCCATCCAGCCGTAGACATAGGCATAACTGCTAGCAGGTCTTCCGCATCCAAGCTTCCATTTCAGCGCGACCGAGTAGCTGGCCCCTTCGGGGAGGTAGTAGGTCAAGGTTGCCACCCTGGTCCAGGGGGCCGTCGACCAGACGGTCGTTCCAGATTTCGAAAAGTCCAAAAAGTGTTGGGCATTTACCAGGGTGGTTCCAACATTGTCATACACCCCGGCGGTCAGATACACCTCCCAATTGGCCGGGGAGGCCCCCGTATCGAAGGTGACCGCCCCCCGATAGCTGACGGCGCAATCGATGTAGGCGGGGGAGGCGAGAACCCCGCCTCCCGTGGGAAAGTATTGATAGATGCGGGCATAGGCATAATCTGAAACGGTTGCATTGCCTTGAGCTTTCCGCCGCCCCCCCACTTTGTAGGATCCAAGCGTGGCCGAACCAGTGGCTGATTCCCACCCACCGGTCATGGTATTGAAGTCGCCCGCGACAATCGTGTCGGCGGACCAGTTCGCCGCGTCGAGGGTGAAACTGCCGTTGCCCACCTGCTGAAAGGCCCCGGCTGTGGGGCCGATGGCCAAGAACAGAGCCAGGGTCAGGACTCCCCTCCAGAATCTCGAATCGTTCCTGTGCATGTTCGCCTCCTCCATCTTCGATGCGGACTGTGGGCATCGATGAGTTGGTCCTGGCCATTTCCGGTCTTTCCAACCCGGTAGCCCCCCAGACCCATGGTCAATTCCGAAAAACCGCCCGCGGCGGGTTCATCCCTTCCAGTCTCTCCAGGCCTCCCGGGCTTGCCATACCGCTACCCCGGCCACAAGCACCAGAAGAAGGGCTTTGAACCATGGGTGCCCGCCAGGACTGGTCGATCCCTGCCGGATGGCGGTTTCGTGCCGGACCACCTGAGCCTGGTCTCCTGCCCGTCCGGCGGCTTCGCGGAAGAGGTTGCGGACCTCGACATCCTGGGGAAACCGCGCCAACCAATCTTCCATAAGCGGTTGGGCCTGCTCATAGGGGAGGGCGCCAATGGTGCGAAAAAACTCTTCACGGCTGGAGGCTCGGACGTCGGCGGGGGGGGGCTGTTGGGACCTTTCCGCCAACCAGATGGGAAATGGCAAAGTGGGGTCGAGCGCCTTGGCCACCTGCCAAAAGCGTTCGGCGTCCTTCCGGCGGCCGCTTTGAATCGCGGCCTTGGCTTTCGCCAGGTTCTGGAGGGCGCGGGATTTGGCGCTAAAAGTCTGGCGGGGAGGCCGGTTGGCCGATGCTCCGTTCGCGGGCCAGAGGAAAGACCCCCACAGACACACCAGGACGAAAATCCCGGCAAACAACCCCTTCGGGCTCTGAGAACCGAATATTCGGGAGGGGGCCTTGCTCCAGGCATCCACACGATCAACAACAGGTCATTTGGTGATCTGGATCGCGTAGTTCACCGGCGAGAAGCGGCGGCCGAACTTGTTCTGGCCTTTGTAGTCGTCGAGGGCGTCGGGGAAGGAGACGGGGACCGTCGCCAGCAGGGTGTCGGTGGTGCCCAGCGACCAGGAGGCGAGGCCGATGCCGCTGATGGTGTCGGAACGGAAATCCTCGAAATCGGAATTCGAGGCGATGTTTCCCGCCATGACCCAGTATTGGGCCTGGGAAGGGCTGGCCATCAGATTCTGGCTCCATTGGTAGGTAATGATCGTGGTATCCCTCGGGATGGCACCGAGCAGGTTGTCGGCGATCAGTCCGTTGAGAAGATCTTTCACTTGTGATGCGATGCCCAGGTTGAGGCCGGTGTTGTTCGGCCAGTCTGGATCGAGCATCTCCTTCATGTCGACGGCCTGCCGGATCTGGGCCAGGGCGAATCTCAGCTCCAGGTCGGACTGCCGCCGTTCCTGGATCTCGTAGGAGGGGACCAGCCGGGTGGCCAAAACCCCGCCCAGAAGAATGACCACCAAAAGCCCCAGGATGACGGTGCCTTTGCGCCTGTCCATGCCTGCCTCCCTTTTCTCCAATATAGTATAAAGTCGTAACCATGTCACCCCCGGGATGGGCATTTGCGGCTATCCCAGGGAGTAGGGGAAGGTTTTGGGCGGTCAGGGGAGGAGGCCGTAGACCAGTGCCGCTCTCAGGAGCAGATTTACCAGCATGCCGGCGGCCAGGTCGTCGGCGACGATGCCGACCCCGCCGCGAAACCCTTCAAAGGCGTTGAGCGGGAAGAATTTCCAGATGTCGAACGCCCGGAACATCAGAAAGGCCAGGAGGATCACGACCCAGTCGATTCGCCACAGGAACAACAGGGCGGCCCACATCCCGGCGATCTCGTCGATCACCACGAACGGTGGATCCTCAATGCGTGAGGTGCGTTCGGCCCGCTCGGCCAGCCCGATGGCGGCAAGGGTGAACAGGACGAACGCCAGGATCTGGACTACCGGGGTAAACCCGCGAAACACCAGGAACAGGACGATTCCGGGAAGACTGCCGACGGTTCCGGGCGCGATCGGGGAATAGCCGCAACCGCACCCGCTGGCCAGGAAGGTCAGCCCGCGGGAGACAGCAGGTCTACTCGTCCAGGAGGTGCCAATTTTTCTTGAGGTAGTCATACCCGGAATACACCGTCATCAGCACGGCCAACACCATCAGGACGGTGATGATCGGCCCGTTCCAGGGCAGGAAGGCCGCCAAAGCCTCTCGCAGGCCGTAGCTTTCCATGATCACCCGGAAGGAAAGGAACACCAGCGCGGTGATGATGGCCGTCAGCTGGAAGGTGGTCTTCCACTTGCCAAGGTTGGAGGCCTCGATGACCGCGCCCTTGGGGGCGCAGACCAAGCGCAGGCCCGTGACGGCGAATTCCCGGGCGATGATGATGATGGCCGCCCAAGCCGGGGTGAAGGTCAGGGAACGCCGTTCCACCATGGCGATCAGGGCGGTGGAGACGAGGAGCTTGTCGGCGATCGGGTCGATGAACTTGCCGAAGGTCGTCTCCTCTTTATACCAGCGGGCCACGGCCCCGTCGTAGTAATCGGTGATGGCGGCGACGATGAAGACCACGCACGCGCCAACCTTCCCCCAGTCGCCGGCCAGGCTCTCGGAGGAATTCCAGAAGAAGCACCCCATGAAAACCGGGATGGCCGCAACACGGGCAAAGGTCAGCTTGGTGGCGAGGGTCACGGGATTCGTTCGCCCTTCAGGTCATAGGCTTCCGCCCCGGTGATTCGCACGCGCAGAAAATCGCCGGGGGCAACGGTGGAATCATACGGAAGCAGGACCGAATTGTCCACCTCGAAGGCATCGCCATACGTTCTTCCAACGATCCCCTGCCGGCTAACATCATCTATCAAAACTTCAATAATTTTACCAATTTTTTGTTGATTTTTCTCTAAAATTAGCAATTGCTGAAGGGTCATCAGTTCGTCGAGCCGGCGGGTCTTTTCCGCTTTCGAGATCCGGGGGCGGATCCTGAACGCCGGGGTTCCTTCTTCCGGGGAATAGGGGAAGGCCCCCAGGCGGTCGATCGGATGGCGTTCGATGAACTGCAGAAGTTCCTGGAAATCGTCTTCGGTCTCGCCCGGGAACCCCACGATGAACGTCGTGCGGATGACCGCTCGCCGGAAGGTGCGGCGGATGCGTCCGACCAGGCGGGCCAGGTCTTTCCCGGTCACCCCCCGGTTCATCAGGGAAAGGATCCGGTCGGAAACGTGCTGGAACGGGATGTCAAAGTAGGGAACCACCTTGGGCAGTCGGAACAATGCCTCCAGGAATGGTCCGTCGAGGTGTCTGGGGTGGAGATAGTGAAGGCGGATCCAGCGAACGGTGGGAAGCTCCCCCACCTGGCGGACCAGTTCCATCAGAAGGCCAGGGTCTCCCTGGGCCACGCCGTAGCGGGCCGTGTCCTGGGCGATGATGGAGATCTCGCGGGCGCCAGTGGCGGCCAGGGTCCGGGCGTCCTCCATGATCTCGCCGAGAGGCCGGGGGCGGAACGGGCCGCGGATGTCGGGAATGGTGCAGTAACTGCACCGGTTGTCACAGCCTTCAGCGATCTTCAGAAAGCCCAGATGGGCGGGGGTCAGGAAGCGGCGCCGGGGCGTTTCGGGGCGGCTCTGGCCGGCGCGGAGCCGAATCCCTTTGACCAGCCCGACCAGGCTGGTTTTGTCGAAGAAGGTGAACAGGTGGTCGATTTCCGGAATGTCATGACGGAGATCCTCGCGGTACCGCTGAACGAGACAGCCGAAGACTGCCACCTGAAGGTGCGGTCGTTGCCGTTTCAGGTCGAGCAGTCGAAAGACGTGCCGAAGCGACTCCTCCTTGGCGTCCTTGATGAACCCGCAGGTATTGAGCAGGACGAGGTCCGCCTGTTCCGGTCCGGGGGCCCAGGTCATTCCCAGGCGGGTCAGTTCGGCGGCCACCCCTTCGGAATCGACGGTGTTTTTCGGGCATCCCAGCGAAATCAGGTGGAATTTCATGCGGCATCAAGATACCCGCCGTCCCGCCAAAGATCAAGACCCTCGCCATCCGGGAGATCCTGGAGCGATGGAGGCGAGACCTCGGAGACACGAAGAATCGGGGTGAAAACAGCGACGGTGGCGGTAGGAGAAGATCCTGAAGGAGGAAAACAGCAGAAAACCGGAAGGAAAACCACAGAGGCACAGAGACACAGAGGTCAAGAGACAGGAGCGATCCGGAGGGAGGAGCAGAGAGGGATCAAGGACGGAGGGAGGGAATCAGACTGCCGGAGGAACCCCGATGAGAAAAGGCGAGAAGAAGGAACGAGGCTACGGTTTGACCTCAACCGAAAACAGGCAAGGTTGCTGGCAAGGCTTTCTGCCTTTCCTGCTTCTTGCCTTGTCCTCTGTGTCTCAGTGTCTCTGTGGTGGGTTCCCTCTTTCCCTTCTCAGGCTTCGCCGCGGGAGCGCTCGATGTGGACGAGGGACCGCTTGGCGTCCTTGGCCAGGGTGCTGGTGGGGTCGAGCTCGATGACCTTGTTGTATTCTTCGGTGGCCTTGTCGAACATGTTCTTGACCCGGTAGATGCTGGCCAGCCGGAAGTGGGCCTCGACGAAGTTGGGGTCGAGCTGGATGGCCTTGCGATACTCGTTCAGGGCCTCGTTCTTCATGTTGACGTCGTAGTTCTCATTGTAGGCCTCGCCCAGTTCGAAATGGGCCCGGGCGTTGTTCTCGTCGATCTTCAGGGCTTTCTTGCAGATGGCGATGGCCTCGTCATACATGTGTTTTCCCGAGATCGACTGCTTGTTGTAGACGATCTTGAGCCCCCAGTAGGGCCACAGGTTGTTGGGGTCGGCGGCGTTGGCCTGCTTGAAATAGTAGACCGCCCACTGTTGTTCCTCTTCCGATGGGGTGAACCCCTCGCACAGGGTGATGTAGGCATAACCCAGGCAGAAGCTCGCCATCGAGTCCTTGGTGTTGGCCTCGACTTTGGCCTTCATGTCGGCCAGGATCTGGCGGTACTGCTTGCCCCGGGCCTCGTCCTTGGCGTGCATCTCCTTGTACAGATCGACGATCCGGATGTGGTAATCGCCATTGGCGGGTTCCAGCTCGACGAGCTGGCGGTACTCGGAGAGGGCTTCGGGATACCGCTTCTGCTGGGTGTAGAGCTCGGCCAGCTTGCGGTGGATGTAGGCGCTGTCGGGGTCCTTTTCCAGGATCTTCTTGTAGGTGGTTTCCACCTCCTCGAGCAGGTTCTTGCGGTGGTAGACCTTCGCCAGTTCGGTCATGGCGAATGTGTTCTGGGGGTCGATCTCCAGCACCTTCTCGAAGCAGGAGATGGACTGGCTGATCGCGTCGTCCTCCTGGATGGTGGTGTCGAGGCCCTTCGAGACGAACAGACCGAGTTCCAGCCAGTCAGCCGCGTTCTGGGCCTTCTCAGCCGCGCTCCGGATCTGGGTGTTGAATTCGGCCAGCTCCTCGGGGGTGGAGAAGTTGTTCATGAACTTGAACTTGAGCTGGGTGATCAGCTGGATGCGCACATCGACGTTGTTGGGGAAGAAGGCCTTCGCCTGTTTCAAGGCCTCGACCGCCTCGGTGATCTTGCCCTTGCGGGTATAGAGGTCGCCGAGCCGGACGGGAATGTCGCGGTAGCGGGAGTTGGGGTCGTTGGCCAACGCCTGTTCGAACTCGAAGGTCGCCTCGTCGTACATGTGTTTCGATTCATACAGGCGGCCCAGGTTGTAGCGGGCGTCGAGGTTGCGGGTGTCGAGGTCGATGACGCTGTCGTAGTGCATGATGGCGGCATCGATGTCTCCGGCTTTCTCGGCCTCCTGGGCGCGGTTCATGGCATCGGTGATGTCCTGGGATTTCTGCGAGGCGCTCAGATTGGCGAAGAAATCGGAGGCCACGGCATTGCTGGCGTCGATTTCCATGACCTTCTGGAACCATTTGCGGGCCGCGTCGAGATCCTGCTTCTCGTTGCAAAGGATGCCCAGTTGCAGGACCGGCTCCAGCTGGGAGGGGTCGGCCTGATGGGCGGCCTCGAACTTTTCGATGGCCTCGTCAGCCCAGCCCTTGGCCTGGAAGATGCCGCCCAGCATCAACAGCCCCTGGAAATGGGCCGGCTCGATGCCGAGCAGTTCCTGCAGTTCCATGGAAGCGTTGTCGGGCTGTTCCATGGCGAGATAGGTCTGGGCCAGACCGATGTAGGCCTCGAGGAACTGGGGCTTGATCTCCTTGGTCTTGGTGAAGGCGTTGAGGGCCTGTTCATTCTGACCCTGCTCGAGGTGGATCTGACCGAGTTCGAACCAGGCGACCTCGTTGGCCGGGGCGAGCCGCAGGCAGTTCTCGTATTCGAGGATGGCGTTCTTCACCATGCCGCGTTCCTTGAAGACGCGGGCCTGGTTGATCCCTTCCTCGGCCTGGGAGAGCAGTTTGGTCTGGGACAGCTCGTTGAATTTCTCCTTGGCCTGGACGTGGAGCGGGTCGAGGCGCAGAACGGTCTCGAACTCGGGAATGGCCTCCTCGATCTTCCCTTTGTCCTTGAGGGCGGAGCCCAGCTCGTAGTGGGCCTCCAGGGACTGGGGATCGACTTTCAGGGCTTCCCGCAGTTCGGCGATGCCGTTCTCCACCATCGAGTCGTCGCTGAAGGACAGACCCATCTGGATGTAGATGCGGCCCAGTTCGACGTGGCCGAGGCAGTCTTTGGGGCGCTCCCGGATGATGTCCTTGAAGGTCATGGTGGCCTGGTCGAACATCTTGGCGATGGCATAGACCCGGCCGAGCTGGATGCGGGCGTCGAGGTTCCCGGGGTCGCCGGTCAGCACCTGCTTCAGCTCGAGGATGGCCATCTCGTGCTCGCCAGACTTGGCGTAGGCTTCGGAGATGACCTGGGCGATCCGGGTGTCCTGCGGGTGGAGGTTGCGCAGGTCCTTCATCAGCTGGATCGCCTCGGCATAGTTTTCCTGCGCCACGTACAGCCGGCCGATCTCCACGCCCACCTCGAGATTCTGGGGATCGACGGTGCGGGCCTGCGACAGCACCTCGAGGGCGGGCTCATACTCGCGGCGGGTCTGATAGATCTTCGACAGCGTGATGTAATGTTCGATCCGTTCCGGGTCGCGCTGGCGCAGGGCTTCCAGTTCCTGGATGGCGGCGGCGTGGTTGTTGGCTGACAGGTGGATCTCGATCAGGCGGCGGGAGATCTGTTCGTTCTCGGGGGCCAGCTGTTTGGCCTGCTCGAGAGCCTGGCTGGCCTCCTCCACGCGGTTGGCCTGCTGGAGCAGGTCGCCGAGTTCGAGGAACAGCATGGGTTCCCGGGCGCCCAGGGCGATGGCGTTCTGCAGGGAGGTGATCTGCTCCTCGGAGCGGCCGAGCTGTTTGTACATCTGGCCGAGTTCCAGGTGGGCCTGCAGGTTGTTGGGATCGGCCTTCAGGATGGTCTGATAGGACTCGATGACCTTGGGGTACATTCCCTTTTCGCGGTACAGTTCGACCAGCGCGTAGTGGGGAGAGGGATCCTGGGGTGCCATCTCGATGGCCCGCTTGAAGGTGGTGATGGCCTCGTCGGTCTGACCGGTTTCCTGGTAGATCTTGCCGAGCTTCACGGCCCACTCGGCGGCGGGGCTCAGCTTCATCAGGTTGCGCAGGGTGACGACCAGATCGCGCTTCCGGCCGGTCTGGGTCTGCAGGGCTTCCAGATCCTTCCACAGCTCGAGGTTGTCGGGGTCGGTTTCGAGCAGTTGGGAGATGGCGTCCATCTCCTCGTTGACCATGCCCTTGCTCCGGTAGATGGCGCGGAGCTCCCCTTTCAGCTCGGGGCGGTCGGGTTCCAGCTCGATGACGCGGGTGTAGTAGGCATTGGCCTCGTCGAGCTTGCCCTGGCCGGCGTAGGCGCGGGCCAGGATCAAAAACAGGTTGGGGTCGTCGGGGCGCAGGGTGGAGAGGGCTTCGAGCGCACCGAGGCAGGGGTCGGGGGAGGCCCCCATCAGGACCAGTTCGTAGATGTGCTCGAGGCTGTCGAGGTCTTCGGCGTTGGCCTGGAAGGCCTTGTGGTAGCAGTCGAGCGACCGCTCGAGATCGTTGGCCGCGGCATACGAGGCGGCCAGTTTCTTGAGGATGTCAGGGGAGGCCGATTCCCTCTCGGCGATGGCCTGGAACTGCTTGATCTGTTCTTCGAAAGCGCCTTTCTCGCCGTACAGGTTGGCCAGTTCATAGCGGATCTCGAGCCAGTCGGGCTTCAGCTCGACGATGCGCGAGAACTCGGCGATGGCCTGGTCGGGCTGGCCGAGCCGCTGGTACAGCTTGCCGCAACGGTAGTACACCTCGGGGTTGCCGTCGTCGAGCTCCTTGACCGCCTGGTATTTCTCGAGCGCCTCTTCCAGCTTGCCGCGGGTTTCCAGGTCTTTGCCGATCCGGAAATGGACATCGGGGTCGTTGGGATCGAGGCGCTCGGCCTTCTTGTACTCCATCAGGGCGTCGTTGTACTGCCCGTTCAGTTCGTAGGCCTCGCCCAGCTCGGCGTGCAGTTTGGCGTTGTCGGGGTCGGAGCCGATGGCCTTCTGGTACAGGTCGATCGCCTCCTGGATGTTGCCCCGGGTGATCGACAGCCGCGCCAGTTCGATGACCGCCGCCGAGGCCGTCGGGTCGGCCCGGACCGCGCGGGAGAGATATTCCTCAGCCTTGTCGAAATTACTGCGGCTGAGGTGGAGCCGGCCCAGTTCCGCCAAAAGCTTCTGGTCATCGGGGGACATGGCCAGGGCGCGGTCGAGAACCTCGAGGGCCCGGTCGAGATCCCCCGCCGTGACCAGCAGTTGGCCGAGCTGACGCAGGGTGGCCCCGTCGGGGGGGGCGGCCTCGACCACCCGTTCGAAGGTCTTGATTGCCTCGGTATGGTTTCCCAGGGCCTGGTGGCATTCCGCCTGCAGTTTCAACGCGGGCAGGAGGTCGGGCTTCTCCTGCAGGACGTTGGTGAGGGCCTGGCTGGCCTTGGCGTAGTCTCCCAGCTCGAAGTAGGTTTGTCCCTTCTCGAGAAGGATCTCCCAGCGGTTGATCATGGGCGGAACTCCTCATGGCGTGGCAATGGGTGCGTGACGGGCAGGGGGCGGGGGGTTGGACGGACGGGGGTCATGAAGCCTCTCCGGCGGCCAGTTCCTCGGCCTTGTCGAAGGCCTCCAGGGCCTCCTTCTTGTGGCCGAGGCCCTTGTGGGCCTTGCCGATCATGAAGAACAGGGCGCTGGTGGGGTTCTCCAGTTTGGCCGCCTTGGTCAGTTCCACCAGGGCCTCCTCGAACTTGCCCTTTTCGAGGTAGTCCTGGCCGAGCTTGATGAGGATGTCGGCGTTTTCGGTCATCAGGTGGCCGGCCTTCTGGAAGGTGGCCGTCGCCTTCTCCTTCTGGCCGGTCTCCTCGTAGGCCTTGGCCAGGAGGTAGAAGGCCTGTCCGTTCTGCGGGTTGATGGCGGTGGCCCGCTTGAAGCAGTCGATGGCCTCATTGATCATGCCGTTCTCGTGGTAGAGGCTTCCCAGCTCGAAGTAGACGTCGGGGTGATTGGAGTCGAGGTTGATGACCTTCTTGAACTCGTCGATGGCCTCGGTGATCTTGAACTTGCACCGGTAGGCCTTGCCCAGTTCGAAGTGCGCCCGGCTGTTCGTCGGGTAGAGGCCGATCGCCTTCTTGTACAAACCCACCATCTTGTCGTAGTTCTTGTGCTCCCAGTAGATGGACCCGAGGGCATAGATGCATTCGATCAGGTTCTCGTTGAGGGAAAGGGCCTCTTCATACTTCGCCATGGCCTGGTCGAGCTGGTTCTGGGCCCGCAGGGCCTCGCCCAGCTCGAAGTGGAACAGGGCGTTCTTGGGGTTCATCTCGATGGCCTTGGTGAACAGGGCGGCCATCCGGTCGAACTGGCCGGCGAGCTGGTACTTGGCCCCCAGCCGGTAGTAGATGCTGTAGTCGGTGGGCTTGAACTCGAGGGCGGCTTCGAAGGCCCGGATGGCCCCCGGGGTGTCGTCGAGCTTCTCGCAGACCTCGCCGAGTTCGCGGAAGATGCCGTAGTTGCCGGCCTCGAGCTCGATGGCCTTTTCCAGGTAGGTTTTGGCCTGGTCCCAGGATTCCTGGTGGGCGTAGATGGTGCCGAGCTTCTGGTAGACGTCGACGTAGTCGCTCTGCAGTTCCAGGGCGCGGTTGAACATCTTCAGGGCTTCGGGGTACTCATGGGCCTGATAGTACAGATCGCCCAGTTCGTAGTGGGCCACCGCGCTGTTGGGATCGAGGGCGATGGCCTTGAGGAACTCGGCGATCGCCTCGGTGTTCTGGCCCTTGTCGCGCAGGTGGCGGCCCAGCTCAAGGCGGGCCCGGAAGTTGTTGGGGGACAGTTCGATGACCGCCCGGTATTCGCGGACCGCCTTGTCAGGCAGGCCCTGGGTCGAGAACAGCACCCCAAGTTCGAGGTGGGCGGTGGCGTTTTTCGGGTCGAGCCGGATGACCTTCTGGTAGGCCTCGATGGCCTCCTCGGTGATGCCCTGGGTGGCGTAGGCCTTGGCCAGTTCGGCGTTGACCTCGATGTTGTCGGGGGCCAGCCGGAGGGCCTCCTTGAACTCGCCGATGGCCTTGTCGAGGCGGCCCTTGTTGATGTAGGCCTTGGCCAGTTCCTGGTGGGGGAGGGGGTTGCGGGGTTCGAGGTCGATCGAGGTCATGAACCGCTCGATGGCCATGTCGAGGTTGCCCTGCTTGCGGTGGATGAGGCCCATCTTGGTGACGATCTCGGCATTGGACGAGTCGGCCTGCAGGGCGAGCTCGAACTCGTTGAGGGCGTCGGACA
>CAZKPI010000015.1:20022-22983 GCA_964554555.1 uncultured bacterium | reverse complement strand
ACATCCTGATCAAAAACGACACCGACGGCACCACCTTCGAGACCATCGACGTGACCGGCAGTCAGGTGACGGTCGCCGGCGCCCAGGTCACCATCAACCCCGCGGGCACGCTCACCGCCAGCAAGACCTTCCACGTCGAGATCGCCGCCGCCTGCTTTGCCGACACCGCCAACAACGCTTTCCCCGGCTTCACCTCGCCGGCCGTCTGGTCCTTCTCGACCCCCGCCCCCACCGACACCACTCCGCCCACGATCTCCGTTCTCAGCCCGGCCGACGGCGCCACCACCGTGGCCGCCGACGCCAGCCTCGTCATCACCTTCAGCGAGAACGTGGTCAAGGGAACCGGCAACATCGTCATCAAAAACGATTCCGACGGCACCGTGTTCGAGACCATCGACGTCACCTCCGGCCTCGTGACCGTGTCCGGCAACCAGGTCACCGTCAACCCCGCCGGCACCTTCGCCGCCAGCAAGAACTGGCACGTCGAGATCGCCGCCACCTGCTTCAAGGATGCGGCCAACAACGCTTTCGCCGGCTTCACGGACGCCACCACCTGGAACTTCTCGACGCCGGCCCCCGCCGACACCACCGCCCCCACGGTGACCGCCTTCTCCCCCCTCGACGGCGCCACCAGCGTGCCCGCCGCCACCAACCTGGTCATCACCTTCAGCGAGAACGTCGTCAAGGGCACCGGCAACATCGTCATCAAAAACGACTCCGACGGCACCACCTTCGAGACCATCGACGTCACCGCCGGCAACGTCACCGTCTCGGCCAACCAGGTGACGATCGACCCGGCCGGCACCCTCGGCAGTCTGAAGAACTACCACGTCGAAATCGCCGCCACCTGCTTCCGCGATGCCGCCGGCAACGCCTTCGCCGGCATCGCCAACGCCGCCACCTGGAACTTCTCCTCCCGCGGCGAAATCGACCAGGCCGCCGACCTGCTGATCACCGAGGTCGGAACGAACATCTTCTCCAACGTCCCCACCTTCATTGAGGTCTACAACGACACCGACGGGTCGCTCCAGCTGGCCGACTACTCCCTGCGGTGCTGGTCCCTCCCCTCGGGAGGAGGCGTTCCCACCCCCAAGACCTACCCCCTGCCCTCTCTCACCCTCGCCCCCCGCACCTTCGCCCTCCTGGTCACCAACGTCACCGCCAACCAGTTCCCCGCCTCCCGGTCGGTGCTGATCAACGCCACCCCCGACGGCTACCTGCCGTTCTGGAATGACGGCAACGGCTTCGTGGAGTTGACCAGGAACGGCCAGACGATGGACTTCGTCCGCTTCGGCACCAACACCACCCCCCCGACCACGGGCTCCTGGGGAACCAACGCCCCCGCCCTCGAAGGATCGACCAGCAGTGCCTACGGCAAATCGCTCCAGCGGGCCCGCAGTCTGGCCGACACCGACACCGGCGCCGACTGGACCTTCCGCCAGTACGCCACCCCCGCCGGCCCCAACGACGTGCTCTCCGACACCGACCTCGACCTCGACGGCATCCCCGACTCCTGCGAAGCCCCCGGTCAGACCTACGTCGGCCTGCCCCTCTACGACTGGGGCGCCCGCACCGGCCAGAAAGACCTGTTCATCCACATCGCCCACATGGATTCCACCGACCCCGGCGTCACCCCCCGGAAAGAGGCCCTGGCCAAGGTCGTCGCGGCGTTCGCCCCCCATGGCTTCGTCCTGCACTTCGATGCCGGCACCCTGCACGGGTCGACCCCGGCCGACTACAACCTCGACAACACCTCCCACCGGATCCCGCTGTCAACCAAAATGACCCTCAGCACCGTGGCCGGTTCCGCCAACCTCTACGAAGTGAAGGCGCAGTGCCTCGATCTCGCCAAGCGGCACGTCTTCTACTTCTGCGTCTTCGCCTACGAGGAGTATTACGGCGCCTCGGGCAAGGGCGAGGTCGACGGCAACGACTTCCTCGTCGCCCTCGGCAACAACGGCCTGAAAACCACCCCAGGCGAAGACCTCACCTATCTGATCAACCAGCAGGCCTCGACCCTCATGCACGAGTTCGGCCACAACCTCGGGCTGAGGCACGGCGGCGGCGAGGACCGGAACTACAAGCCCAACTACCGGTCGATCATGAACTACCTCTATTCCAATTACGGCCTGCCCCAGATCGGTAATGTCCGGGAAGGCGACCGCTACTACCACCAGTCATGGGCGCTGGCGGGCTTCCCCCGCCCCGGAGCCTTCTCCCAGTATTTCCCCGGCGGCACCAAAGACCTCCACAACAATCCCTGGAGCGCTTCGTTCACCATGGATTTCTCCGAAGGGAAGGGCGGCACCCTCAACGAGGCCAGCCTGAACGAACCCGCCGGCCTGCTCTATCCCGGCAGTACAGGCGTCGACTGGAATGGGGACTCGGTCACCACCTCGACCGGCCTTGCCCAGGATGTCAACTTCAGCAGTAACTCCCTCGAGTCCTACAGCGACTACAACGACTGGGCCAACCTCGCCATCGTCTTCGCCCGCAAGACCAGCGGCGTCGCCAACGCCACGGGCGGCTCCGAACCGCGCCCCTACGTCTTCGCGATCGACGACTGCCAGGAGGTCGCCACCGAGACCCCGCGCCTCCTGCCCCACCAGATGCCCTGACCCTGACCGGTTCCCCGCGACGCCCGCCCCCGCCCTGGAGGCGGGCGTCGCCTTTGCCTGCCGCCTTCTTCCCCGCGCCGCCCCGGCGGCAAGACCCCCTCCCCGCCCTCGCACCGGTCGGGCAGAAAACCAGGAAGGGGATCCCGGGCCAAACCCTTACGCTTTGGCGGAAGCCGGGAGGGGGGCGTTCTTCAGGGTTCCCTCGACGGAGCGAACGGCCAGGTTCAGAAGCCGGTTGATCTCGGACGCGCTGGTCTGGTAGCCGCCATGCTTGTTGGCGAACTGCCGGATGACCAGGATGTTGACGTCCTTGTCGGTCTTGCGCTCTACGACGTCGCGGTCA
>CAZKPI010000015.1:18134-19985 GCA_964554555.1 uncultured bacterium | reverse complement strand
GTAGACATAAGCCCCCCCGCGGTTGATCGCCACCTGGGCCTGCACGCCAAGCAGATCCTTGGGGGCGTCAGGAGGCTTGATCATCAGCTTGAGATCGGTGGGCACCTCGCCCTTCTCGGTCTTGGCCAGTTCGAGCTGGTATTCCCGGGTCCACTTGCCCAGTCCCAAGGCGGGAAAACCAGCCAGCATCGCTTCGAACACCGGCAGTTTGAATTCAACCAGGTGGGGCTTCCAGGTGTTCGGCGCGCAAATCCAGAAATACCAGACCCCCAGGAAAATCAGGTCCAGGAAGGCCGTCCCCAGCATCTCCTCGGCGAAGTCCCTGCCCAGGCCATCGGTCAGAACCCCGACCGTTCCCATCCCCAGCACGAAGATCACCAGGCTGATCCCCAGGTTGATCAGGCCCCACAGACAGCCGGAACCCAGGTTGTCGATGACCTCCATCTTCTTCTTGATCCGACCGACCTCGGTGGCAGTGACCTGCACCCAGCGTTTTCCCGCGTCGGAAGTCAGCTTGGGGGCGAGGTTCAGCCGCGGATCGGCCCCCCACCCCTGCGCGTACCCGTACCAGAACCCTCCGGCAATGACGGCGAGGCCAAGCCAGGCCGACCACTGCATCTGCACGAACAGGCCCCCCATCACCACGAGGCCGGGGATCACCACCTCCCGCAGGATGTCGCTCTCAGCAACCGGGGCAACGGGAGCCGTCTTCGCCGCTTCCATGGTTCCCTCCCTGTGAATTCCCGTCATTCGCCGATTCCGGCTCGGCGGCCGGCGCCGCCGGCGCCAGCTCGGCGCACCCCATGGCACGCCAGTAGAGGGGGCATGCCCCCTCGCACAGGTCGAAGTGTTCGCAGGTCCTACAGGCCGCTGGCGCCTCCTGCTTCTCGCGCAGGCGCGTCGCCGAAGCGCTGTGCCAGACCTCGGCGAACGGCTGTTCCAACAGCGAGCCCTGCGGCTCGAAAAAACTCGAACAGGGAATCACCCGCCCCCGCGGGTCGACGCTCAACAGCCCGTCGCAGGCCGCGCACCCCTTGTTGCCGAGGTGGTGGGCGATCGGGTTGAACAGGCAGTAGGGGGTCGGCGAATACCACAGAAACCGGATGCCGAGATCGCGGGCGACCGCCTTCACGCGCAGGATGGTCGGGCCGATTTCGCGGTAGGTCAGCAGGAGCCCCGGCTGTGCCTCCCGCATCCAGGCGGCGGGGATGACCATGTTCATCGAGAACCGGTCGAGGCCCAGGCTCCTGGCCAGGGCCGGCATGCGGTCGGCGGCCGCCGCGTTGAACCCGGTCAGCGTGGTGTTGGTATGCACCGCCAGCCCGGCCGCCCGGCAGGCCTGCACCGCCGCCACCGTCGCGGCGAACGATCCCGGCACCCCCGTCAGGCCGTCGTGGATGTCCGCTTCGGGGCCTTCCAGACTGATCTGCGCCGAGTCGAGCCCCGCCGCCGCCAGCGCCGCCGCCAGGCCGGGGGTCAGGCGCAACCCGTTGCTGATCAGGTTGACCCGCAATCCCAGCCGCACCGCGGCCGCGACCAGCTCGGGCAGGTCGTCCCGCAGGGTCGGCTCGCCGCCCGTGAACGAGACCGACGGCACCTGCGCCTCCGTCCGGATGATCTCCAGCACCCGTTTCACCTCGGCGGTCGTCATCTGGACCGTCGTGTCCCCGTCGCGGTGCTGGCCGGCGTAACAGAACCGGCAGGCCAGGTTGCACCGGTAGGTCAACGCCACTTCCGAGATGATGGGCAGTTTGATGTAGGGACGGCGGTAGGGAATGGTCTCCACCTCGGGGCGCCCGCGCCCCTCACCCAGGCATCCTTTGACCATCGCCACAATGCCGGTGAAGAACT
>CAZKPI010000015.1:11753-18073 GCA_964554555.1 uncultured bacterium | reverse complement strand
GAGCGTGCGCCCGTCGAGGAGGGCCCGCATCAGCTTCATGCCGCTTCGGTTCAGCTTGTAGGATTGGTTGGGCACCAGGATCAGCAGGTCGTCCTCTTCCCGCAGGAAGACGTGGGGCTTGATCTCGGCGATGAACCGGTCGACCCAGTCGAGGGGAAATTCCTGCTCAGGCGCGGGCGGCCCCCCCCCCGGCCGGCCGGGGCAACTTGGCCCTCGAGCATTCGAATTCGAATTCCGGGGACATGATACGGAATTCTCCGAATTCCGTATCATGTCCCCGGAATTCCCGGAATTCCCGGTTGCGCCGGCGGGCTCGGCCGCGCTCTGGCCCGGCCCTTCGCGGCCGGCAAGGGATATCGTCGGCCCCGGGATGGGTTCCGTCAGCCGTTCGCCGGCCGGGGGGGCCGGCGGCATTCCGCTCACCGGGCCCTCCCGGACACGCAGGCGCTGTGGCACGCGCTGTGGCAGGCACTGTGGCACGCGCTGTGGCAGGCACTGTGACAAGCGCTGTGACAGGCGTCGTGACACGCCGTGTGGACATAACAGGCGGCGTGACAGGCATCCGACTTGACCAGGTCGCCCAGACTCATCGTCTGCTCGACCCCGCTCACCTGGCCGATGGTCGGCTCGAGCTCGCCAACGCGGTCGTCGAAGCGGTTCCCCGGAACGACTGCCGCCGGCCCCTGGCCGCTCGGCCGGTGATGATGGTGGTGGTGGTGATACCAGGACGAAACATACGACCGCCGGTAGTACCGCCGCCGGTAGACCGGGTAGCCCGACTCATCGACGGGCCCGGCCGGTTCGGGCTCCTGCGCGGCCCGGGCGAACTCGGCCCGGTAGTGGGCCTTGGTGGCCTCGGCATCGCAATCCCACATCTTGGCCTGGATCGAGTCGACCAGCTTGTAGAAGATGGCCTTGGCCGTCTCGGGCAGGATCGACCCGTCGTCGCCCACCGACTGGATCAGCAGGTTCTCGTAGGGATCCTCGCTGGCGGGGTGGGCGTCGAGAAACTTCACGCGGACGGGCTGGGTCGAGGTGATGGTCAGCACCCCGTTCTGCTCGAGGCTGGCCAGGATGCAGGCCAGCAGACGCGTGACCGGGTAGTCGAGCAGCATCATCGCCTCGAGCACCGTCAGTTCGGCCACCTTTCCGTTCTTGCGAAAGCTCGCCACCTGGATCTTCGGCGGCTCCCAGCTCTCGCCCTCCCACGACAGGTCGGGAATCTGGGCGACCTCGGCGGTCGCCGTTCGCCGCTTGAACCTCAGCAGGAGCAGGGTCAAACCCATGAACCCGCCCATCACCAAAAACAGCAGGACTTTCTGGCCCCCCGGCCGGGCCGGCGTCACCGACCCGCCGGTCGCCCCATACGACCGGTCAGGCAAGGGGCTCTTCTTTCCCGGAACCGGCCCCGGGCGGCTTTCCTCGGCCTTGAAGGTGAAGCCGGTGAACACCTTCCGTGGGAAGTACTGCTGAACCCGGATCGCTTCCTGGGAGGGGACATTCTCGCGATGCAGAACCTGGGTCAGCCAGAATTTCCCGCCGTCTCCGCGCTGGCCGCGGTAGTCGATCCTGTACGTCGTGTTCATGAACGGCTCGGTCTGGATGGCTTTTCGCCACGGCTCGGCATCAACCGCACTGCCAGACACCTGCACCGGCAGATGCAGGTAGACGGTGCGGTGTTCGAGGGGCTCGTCCCAGGCGGGGTCGGCCCAGTTGAGATAGACCAGTTCCGACCTGTCCTTTTCCGAGCGGGTGATGCCGAGGTGTCCCGAGGCCAACAGGTTGACCGTGTAGGTCAGCACCCAGGTGGCCGTTTCGCCGGCCGGAATGCGCGCCCCGACCACATCGACCGCCCACAGGTTCCCTTGCCGCACCACCTTGACCGGCTGGCTGGTCCGGTCCTGCCGCAGAACCAGGCACTGGTCGGCGGCGAACACCGGTTCACCGGCCACCCCCATGTAGTCGAGCCCGCCCATGCTCTCGCTTTGTACCGACACGCGGATCTTGGTCACCACGATGGCATGCCCGTTCCCGGTCAATGACAGGTCAGTCTCGATCCACTGGAAGTCCACCCGCGGGGCGGCCGCCAACATTCCCCCCCCGGCCATGGTCAGGACGGCGAGGAGAACAGCCAGGATGGCCAGGCCGCCCCCTGGCGGGCGTGGAAGGACCGACCGCCGAAGATCCGGATCTCGGAAGCACGGGCGCGCGCAACCCCGGGCGGGAGACGGGAGCGGGGCAGGGGTTGCCATCTCCACCCCCGGTTCCGGATGCCCCGGCCTCAGGAGCTGGCCGGCCGGCGATAGCCGGTGGCCATCTCCGGTGATGACGCTGACGGGGTTACCCATGGAAACCTCCCTGACTGCATCCACCTTCCCTCCAAACCAAGGGCGACGAAGATCCGCCCGGTCGGGAAGGGGTGCCGGCCGCTGGGGAACGGCCGACGGGAAACGGTGGCAACGGGCATCGCCGGCGCTTCACCGTGGCCGGCGACGGCGCGAGGATCCTATTCGGCCTTGTTGCTCTCGATGCGAGCGCGGATCAGGTCGGCCTGCGACGAGATGAACTGGGCGAAGTCGCCCTTGGCGGTAGCCCAGGCGGGTTCGGCGGGGAAGGTCAGGGCAACCGCCTCCCACAGGTGGGTATACACCTTCTCGAGCACTTGCCGGGAATCCCCGCCGCCGGTGTGCTCAAAGAACGCCTTGATGGCCACCGGCCGGAACACTGGGGAGGGAGTGTTGGGAATCTCGGTGCTGGCGCCGAGAAACTGCACCTTCATCTCGGCGAACATGTCGCACCGCTCCTTGATCGCGGTGAGCACCGTGGCGATGGAAAAATCCGCCGAACTGAACGAGACGGTCAGCAGGTTGTCCTTGATCTCTCCAAAAGGCAGATACATCCGCATTCCTCCCTGGTTAGAATGTCTGACTGGGTCCATGGTAACAGAATTGCGCCGGAGGTGCACCGGCTTCCAGCTGGTTTCCATCGTGCGAAAACCACACCGCCGTGCGAAAACCACACCGCCGTCTCCCAGGTGTGCTTTTAACACTTCCAAAGGCTGTCCCAAGCCCATCCAGGGTGTCCCCTTCCAACAATTCCGTGGAATCCCGCTGGCGAATGCTCTTCCATGCCGGTGGTTCCCCGGGTTGGACCCAGGCTGGATACATGAGTTCGTGGTTGACTGGCCAAAAGGCAGACAGGATGTAGCGTCACAACAATATTCAACATTTGGGACGGCGCGAAGCGTGACTATCCGTTTCGTGCCTGTCCAGGAAAAATTTGCCTTCCTTCCGGCGTTGGTCTTTCGGGATGTATCAACGAAACCCGCCGCCACAGCTGTATTTCCATCTCCATTCCTTCCTGGCAAGCCTTTTGCAGGTAAATAGGGTATCAATGGCAGACTGCCTGCCAAGAAAGGCTACTGGCTATGAGTCCCCAGGTTCTGAGACTTCCTGAAATTCCAAAAAGGCGCTTGACGCCTATCTTGAGGTATGTTTCCCAACTTCTGGAATCTTCAGAGGAAACCTGGATCACCTGGCTGGACCGATCGATCGTGGCTTTGGTCATTGCCACCCTCCTCCTCCTGGGAATCCGTTACTGGAGAAGCCGCCCGGGACCCTTGCCCCCTCTGCCCCCCGCCTTTGCCATTCCCGTCTCCCTCCCCGCTCCCCAGCCTCCTCCCTTGGCCCCATCGACGCACGAAATTTTCCAGACAAACCCCCAGACCCGTTCCATGGGTGAGAGCCTTCTTAGAACAGGGGCGCTGGCGTTCAGCCGGGGTGACTATTCTGCGGCCAGCCAGGCCTTTACCCAGGCCCAGGCCCTTCTGCCGGGACATCCCGCGCCCTTGTCCGGGCTTGCCCAGATTGACCGGAAGTTGCGCGGCGCCCGGATCTGGACGGAAATTGCCCGGGAAGCCGCCGAGGGAAACCTTCCGCTGGCCTGGGGAAAGTTTTCCGATGCCGCCCGCCACAATCTCACGTTTTTCCTCGACTACGCCCCTCCGTTTTCCTCTATACTGGAGGAGCGGGGGGAGGTCGCCTCGGCCGTGGCCGTTCTGATGACCTATTGTCAGTTGCGACCTCAGGCCCTACCAGAAAACCAGCGCCTGATGGATCTCGGCAAGCGGTTTGCCAAGTAGGAACCTCCGACTTCTGGCCCCGAGGAGGAAAAGGGTGGGGTAAGCCCCCTGAGATTCTTCCCTGCAAACCACGGTATCCTGTGGTTTGTGGGGCTTTTCCTTTTGGTTCCCTTGCTTCCCCTGCTCGCGCTCAATCAGTTGACCCAACCGGCGTTCACCGTGAACAGCGGTTGGACCTACGACAACAACGTCACCCGGGGAGCTCTCGACACCTTTGCCTGGAATGCCGGGGGCTACTCCAACGCCATTCTCACTTCCAACAACACCCGACGCGACGGCATGCTTCACCAGACCTTCACGACGCCGGCCGCCGGGCCCGTCAACGTCAAGGTGAGAGCGGGCTACCAGACCACCAACACCACCAACTATGCCAGCTTCAGCCTGCTCGGAACCTTGCGGGACACCACCTCCGGTGCCTACCCCACGGAAGGACTGGTTCTGACCTTCCTGAACCGCTCCACCCTTGATGTTGCCGGATGGCAGGCATCGGGGTGGTCTGCCGAAAGCCAATTGGCCGCTGGGCGGACGTACCGGGTGCAGATCTACCACGACATCAACGTGACCGGGTTCACCACCAACATCACCGCCAACATCGACAATGTCTACTGCAACACCAGTCCGGTGAACCTACGGGCCTCCCGGAGCGGAACCAACATCGTCCTGAACTGGGACACCAGCACTGGCGCAGGAACCCTGGCCAATTACCGCGTCTATTACAGTATCACCGGAGTCCCCGGCTCTTTTGTTTGGCTCGCCAACGTGGCCGCCGGCACCACCAGTTACACCCACCTGTCCCCCGGCTCGTTGTACTATTACGCCGTTTCCGACGTGGAAACTGGTACCGGTGACGAATCCCCCCTCTCCGTGGCGGTCCTTCCCCCAAACATCACCATGGCCGGGTCCAAGACCGTGAACGAGGACACCAACTCGGCCGCCATCACCGACTTCAACTGCACCGGCAGTGCGGTCTGCTACCCGGTGACCATCATCCTCACCGTCAGCAACGGCACCCTGACCATGACGAACAACGGGTGCACCACGTTTGCCAACAACGGCACCTCCCAGGTCACCATCGCGGGGTCCCTGACCGCTCTCAACAGCACTCTCGACACCCTCGTGTATCGCGGGTCCCCGGACTTCTTCGGTTCCGACAATCTGAACGTGAACTTCTCGGGAATCGACATGGGGAACGTGGCCATCACCGTCAACCCGGTCAACGACGCCCCCTCCTTCACCAAGGGCGGGGACCAGGCGGCAGAAGAAAATTCAGGGGCGAGAACCGTGGCCGGGTGGGCCACCGGCCTTTCCACCGGGCCGGCCAACGAATCGTCCCAGTCCATCACCGGGTTCGTGGTGTCCAACGACAACAACGGGCTCTTCGCGGTTCAGCCCGCGGTCGCCGCCGACGGCACCCTCACCTTCACCCCGGCGGCCTCTGCCAATGGCACGGCCATCGTCACCGTCCAGGTCCAGGACGACGGTGGGACGGCCAATGGCGGGGTGAACACCTCGCCCGCCCAGACGTTCAACATCGTCATCTATCACGTCAACCGGGCACCGTTCTTCACCAAGGGGGCCGACCAGGTGGTCGCCGAGGATTCCGGCCCCCAGACCGTGGTGGGTTGGGCCACCAGCCTGAATCCCGGCCACCCCAGCGAGACTGCCCAGGTGCTCGATTTCCTGGTCTCCAACGACAACAACACCCTGTTTTCCACGCAACCGGCCATCGCCGCCGACGGCACCCTCACCTTCACCCCCGCCGCCAACGCCACCGGCGTGGCCGTGGTCACCGTCAAGCTCCACGACAATGGAGGGACCCTCTTCGGCGGTATCGACACCTCCGCCGCCCAGACCTTCACCATCACCGTGACAGCCGTGAACGATGCCCCCTCGCTCACCGTTCCCGGCGCCCAGACCGTCTTCAAGAACGGTTCCCTGACCCTGTCCGCCGGGAACGGGACCCTCATTGCCCTCGCCGACCCCGATGCCGGGGCCAGCCAGATTCAGGTCAGCCTGTCGGTTTCCCACGGGAAACTACAGCTCAACGGCACCGGAGGCCTGACCTTCATCGCCGGCGGCGACGATTCCGCGGCCATGACCATCCGAGGCACCCTGATGAACCTCCAGACTGCCCTGGACGGCCTGGTCTACACCCCTGCCACCGGCTTCACGGGAGCGT
>CAZKPI010000015.1:2486-11743 GCA_964554555.1 uncultured bacterium | reverse complement strand
CGGACACCCTCGGCATCGTGATCGACGATCTCGGCAACACAGGATCCGGTGGCCCCCTGACCGACAGCAAGTCGGTGAGCCTGACGGTGGTGGTGCCCCCCAACACCGCCCCTCCAACCGGCCTGGAAGCCCTGCCCTCCGGAGGCGGCATCTACATCGGATGGAATCCCAGCCCCCCGGAAAACGGCGCCACCGTCGTCAGCTACCTCTTGTACCGCAACCTCACCCCCAACGACCCGGCCGGGGCCACCCTGATCCAGACCCTGCCCGCCGGAACCACCAGCACCACCGACACATGGTTCGGAGATCCGCATTATTACTTCATCCGTGACCTTGACTCCAACGGGCAAACCTCCCCCTACTCGAGCCAGGTCTCGGTCGCCCAGGCCTTCCCGGTCTACGACGGTTTGCGGGAGGATCTCGACTATTCCTGGAACATCGACCGGGTGGAGGTGAACTGGGTCCACCCGAACGTCGATTTCAGCGGTTATCGCGTGGCGGTGGGCACCACCCCCGGCGCCACCAACGTGCTGGGCTGGACACCGGTCGGCACGACCAACCGGGCCACGCTTCCCGTACCCGCACCCCTGGCCTCCGGAACGACGTATTACACCTCCGTTCAGCTGATCGACCCCCTCGGCAACCTCTCGACCCTCTCGACCTCCAACGGGTTCACCGTCCGGGGTGACCAGATCCTGATCGACACCTCGAACACGGGGTATTTCAAGTATGCACGGGCTCTGGTCAATCTCGACACGACCACCGACCCGAATTCCCTGCGGCCGAAGACCTTCGCGAGCGGCGGCTTGTGGCAATACCGGGTCAGAGTGACGGTGAAAGAGCCGGGGGTCACCGCCCGCCTCAACGCCCCCTGCCACGTGACGTTCCCCATTCCCGCCGGCCAACAGCCGGCGAGTGTCAACGAGTTCCGGGTGACCGACGAATCCGGAACCGAAATCCCGAGATACAATCTGACCGCGCCAGCCGGAGTGGTCAGTACGGCGGCAACCCCGCACCTGGTGTTCCTGGTCAACATGGGCAAGGGAGACACCAGAAATTACTGGATCTACTGGGGAAACACCGGAGCCCCCAACCCCGCCTACGGATTCAGCGCCACCGCCTCTCTCACCTCCCGCACCGAATGGACCCCGTATTATTCGCGGAAGCTGATGGAACCGGGGATGGAGCCGATCACCATCTCCGCCGCCAACAATTTCGCCCTGAACGCGGGGGTCGATTTCCAGCGCGCCACCAACATCCGCAACGCCAACGACGACTGTTGGAGCGATGCCTTCAACCTTCCCTGGCCCTTCTATTTCTTCGGAACGAACGTTCAGAATACCTGGCGGGTGGACTCCAATGGCAACCTGTATCGCACGAGTATTGACAGGGGACAGTGGGTCAACACCTGGGCCCGCTTCACGGGCGCGACCTGTTTCACGGCAGGCCTGATCACCCCCGCCTGGCTCGATTACCGCTACAACAACGACCCCTACCCGCCCACCCCCGGCTGTTACGGCAAGATCGAGACGTTCAGCAACCCCGACCGCAAGGCCTTCACCTGGCGGGTGAACCGGTACTCCCTGATCGATGACACCTACGTACATCAGGCTGTGGTCTACAGTACCGGAGATATCGCCCTTCGCTACGAACTCCTGAGCTGGCGCGGCTGTTGGGACACGGCCGGAGGCACCGACAACGAGGTGAACCTGGTCAACTTCACCGTCGGCATCAGCAACAACACCGGCAACTGGCTTCGCAGTACCCCGCTGACCGATGGCCTCGGGCTCACGCCAAGTTCCTTCTTCCAGTGCATGGATGCCTTTCGCAATTCCTACACGGTGGGCCCCATCGAAGGACCCACCGGGGGATTCGCCAACCGCGGCAGTATCGATTCCATCGTCTTTGATTCCCGTTCCACCACCCCCCTGTGGGTCAGCCTCGAATACGACACCGCCCCCACGGCCAACGGCCAGCTGGTGTTCTCCGTGCGGACCGGGGACACGTTCGACGCGGCCGCCACCGGCCCCTGGACCCTCCTCACCACGGTCACCAACGCCGCCCCCGCCGGCTCGGTCGCCATCCCCGCCGGCATCGCCGGCAAGCGGTATCTCCAATACCAATGCGTGTTCCAGGGGAACACGGCCGCGGCGGCGCCGGTGCTGAACGAGGTGCGGTTGGTCTGCCGGGGGTTGAGCATCGAGACGGTCACCGCCAGCACCTCGACCGGGGTCAGCCAGGGCCAGGACGGCATCAAGGTCGGGGTGACCTTCCGCAACCACCACAACGCGGATATCACCATCCTGCCGGCCAATGCCACGCTGACCTTTTCCCTCGGCAGTTACACGGTGAGCGCCCCGGTCCTGGAGAACGGCGGGGTCGTCCCGGCCGGGGGTTCCATCGCCGGCACGTTCACCGTCAACGTGCTGGACGACTCGCCCACCGGGTCGGCCACCATCAACTGCATGGCCACCGGCACAGCCGGGGCCCTCACCTTCGGCGACCAGGACGCCCAGAATCCCCTTTCCTGGCGCGTTCTCCGGAAGGCGAAAATGGTGATCAGCTCGACCGACACCTCCCCCCCCACGGTGACCAAGGGCCAGGAATCCATTCCCGTCCGAGTTGCCATCCAGAACGATGGGGAGGTCCCCTTTACCCTCGATTCCGCTTCCCTGACTTTCCCCCTGGGGTCCTACCTCATCACGTATGGGAGCCCCCCATTCGGTACCGTCGTCCCCGGCGGCACGGGCATCACCGCCGAGTTTTCCGTCACCATCCTGAATACGAGCCCTTCGGGGGTCTCCCTGATCAACGCCTTCGCCTCGGGCACCAACACCTATTCCGGCAAACCGGTCGAGGCAACCGGGGCCCTGGTCCTCGACTCCTGGATCATCCAGAACGAGGCGGCCCTGATCCTGACGGAAGTGCTGGCCTCACCCACGGTCTACCGCGGCCAGGCCAACGTCCCGGTCCTGCTCAAGACCGTGAACGAGGGAGAGGCGGCCGCCGTCTGGGCCAGTTCGGTGGTCGATTTCACCCCGATCGACCTGCCGCCCCGCACCTACCTGTCGAAAACCCCGGTCAGCAGTTTTCCGGTTACCGTCCTTGGCGGCGGCGGCTTCCACGTCGCCCGGTATGCCGTCACCGTCTCCCCTTCGTCAGCGACGGGAACCGACGACATCGAGCCCACCATCCATTACCGGGACGACAACGTGAAGGTGGAGGAGACCTATACATCCCCCTTCGCCCTGGCCAGCTGGACGGTGGTGTCCCAACTGATCAGCACCTACAAGGATGCCGCCTTCCAGTTTCCCTCTTCGAGCTTCAACCAGCCCTTGAGCGGTACCCGCACGGTCTTTGCCCGCGGCACGAACATGGATGGGTATTCGGATTATGTGGTCCGCTGGTATGATCCCGGCAATGTGGAGGTGGCCTCGAGCCCTGTATTGACCGGTGACGCGTCGGGGACGCTCTCCCATTCCTACGACCTCACCCCCGGCTCCCCGGCCGGGGGTTGGGTGGTCAAAGTCACCAACCCCCTCAACACCCACACCGCCTGCCAGACCCTCTTCGATGTGGTCAGCCCCGCCAGTCTCTCGGTCAGGGTGTCCCTGCCGCCGTCGGTCTCAGTCGGACAGAGGTTCCCGGTCCGCATGACCTTCACCAATGCCGGGGGGGCTGTGATCAACGGAGCGTATCCCAGCCCCCTGCAGACATCCGGGGCAGGAGCCGCCGTGGTGGCCGCAGGCCCCACCCCGGTCGTCCAGCCGGTGGGCGGCTATGGGCAGGCGACCTTCACCTGGGACCTGGCGGCAGTGGCCCCGGGAACCTTCACCGCCAGCGCCACGGGCTACGGCTTCGACGCCAACTCCGACGACTTCCTGACCAGCCGGTATTCCTCGGCCAGCACCGACATCCAGAATCCCCCCAACGTTGCGATCACCCTGGTGACGGCCACCCCGACCGTGGTCTACCGCAACCAGCAGAACCTCGAGATCCAGGTGCGGGTGCGCAACACGGGTTCGGCGACGGCGCTCGTGGACGCGGCCAGCCTGACATTCACCGCCGGAAACTTCAACCAGACCCTGGCCTCCCCCTCTCTGCCCTTCGCCCTGAGAGGCTCGGGAGCGGCCGCCACCTTCACCTTTTCCATCGACGTAGCGGTCGATTCCCCGACCGGCCTTTCCACATTCAGCGGGTATCTGCGTTTTTCCGACAGCAACTGTCCCGCCTCTGTCACCGTCCTCAACGCCGCCACCCCGAACGACAGCTGGACCGTGGCCACCATCGGCCTGCTCCTGTCCAATAACCTTGCCTTCGATCCCGAAAACTACACGTTCGTCTCCGGCCAGACCATCTACAGCCGCGCTTTTGGCCTGAACCCCATGTCGTCATGGTACCGCATCCGATTCTATTCCCGGGAGATCCCCAATTCCTCACCCGCCCCGGCCGGCTGGGCCTATGTCTCCTCGCAACTGGCCGCCAACGCCTCGGGGACCGCAGACTTCATGTACCCCATCCCCACGGGGTCGACCCCTGGAAGATGGAGCGTGGAAATCGAAACCGACCCCGACCTCAATTCCGGCACCCTCGGCACCCTGCTCGCGGTCCAATATCTCGACCTCCAGATCCCCGGCACCCTTCAGGCCAGCCTGACCCTCTCGCCCACCGACCCCTTCGAGGGCGACCTGGTCACGGCCAGGCTCGACGCGGGAAACTGCCTGTCGACCGCCGCCTCCCTCATCTCCCCGGCCACCGCTTCGGCCCTGGTCAAGACCGGCATCTACGGCGACCTGACCTACGTGAGCGGCCCCACCCCTGCCTCGGTCTCGGTCCCGGCCATGGCCACGGCCACCTTCGTCTGGACCTACACCGCCGCCTCCAGCACCGGCCTCACCGGCTCGCTGGCCATGACCACGCAACTGGCTTCATCCGTGACCGGCATCGAGGTCAACCGCGGGGTGGCCGCCGCCGGATCCGGCCAGGCAATCTCCAATCCCATCCGGATCTATCGCCGGGCCCTGTCGATGACCGCCACCAACACCTGGTATCAGGGAACCATCGCCCCGGGGGCGACCGGCGCCCCGGTGCCCGCCGCCGCCATCAACGCCGGCAACGCCACCCTCTCGGCCGTCATGTGGAACACCGTCGACCTGAACGGCCCCAGCGGGAACAAAATTCCGTACAGTTCCCTCGCCCTGACCCCTTCACCGGTCTCCACCACGCTATCTCCCCTGTCCCCCAACACCACCAGGGCCGTCTCGTCGCAATTGACCGTGCCGTTCAACAAAACGGCCGGCCACTACATCGCCACCATGACCATGTTCGAGGATCTCTCCGGGAATGGCAGTCGCGACCCGCTCGAACCCTATGTCCTGTTCGCCCTCGATGTCGACGTGCCCGCCACCCAGAGTCTTTTCGTCCCCGCCGCCATCGTCGATCTGGGCGACTGGCCGCCCAACTTCTTCACCGGCAGTCAGACCATCTCGGTCATGAGCGTCGGCAATCTCGACCTGACCGACGTGAAGTTCGAGACCCCGCCGGTCGCCACCGACACCTTCTTCCGGGCCGCCCCTCTCTCGCTGGGCGGCATGACCGTGGTCTCCCCGGCCAATCTGAAGACCGCCGAGGTGTCGGCCGACATTCCCAACCTGGCCCCCGCCCTCCACAAGCGCTACATCGCCACCTGGACGGTCTACGAAGACGCAGACCACAACGGCAGTCGGTCGCCGGGCGAGTCGGTCAAGGCGACCTTCCAGGTTTGCGTCAACATCGGTGCGGTCGACTTCAGCGTGACCTCGCCCGTCGACCTCGGGGTGGGCACGCCCAGCACCGTCGTCCCGAGCAAGCCCCTCCAGATCACCAACGTCCCGGGAACCCTGGATCTGTCCCGCCTGCGGACCACCTACGGCGACCTCACGGGAAGCGGGCACACCATCCCCGGCACCAACATCAGCATCGTCTATCCCTCCTCCATCGCGGCCGGAGCGACCGGCTTCGCCTCGGTGACCATGCTGGTGCCCGCCGGCACTTACGCGACTACCTACTCGGGCACCCAGTGGGTGTTCGAGGATGTCAACGGCAACGGCGTCTGGAACTCGGGGGAGGCCTCCCGTTCGTTCACCCTCACGGTGACCGTGCCCACCTTCCCCGCCATCCAGGTCCAGACCTCCCTGGTTTCGTTCGGCGACCTGACCGAGGGGGCCGTGGCCACCGTGACCTTCAACTGCAAGAACACGGGCAACGTCGACCTGACCGCCCTGCGGTGGCAGAAGCCGAACTTGATGTCGGGGGGAAACACGATCGGGGCGGCCCAGTACTGGTTCCCTCCGACCGCTCCCACCTCATCCTTCACCGTCCCGGCCGGTACCTTCTTCTCCCAGGACGTGACGATCACCGTCCCCAACCCTCAACCCTACGGCGACTACACCGCCACCCCGGTCTGGCTCTACAACGACACCGACGGCGACTACCCGGTGACGGTGGAACCCGGGGAACCCCAGAGCGCCTTCACCCTTCACGCGAAGATCGGCACCGTCTCCCTGGACATCCTGGAAAGCCAGGTCACCGCCACGGGGGCCCCCGCCGCCTTGTCCAACCCCGGCTCCTACAACGTCAAGAACACGGGCAACCTGTCCCTGATCCGGCCCATGGCCAGCGCCACCACCAGCCTGGCGGGCCCCTGGACGATTGCCGCCACCGCCAGCCAGTTCACCCCCAACCCGCTGGGAGTCACCATTCCCCTCCAGACCTCGGCAGGCCAGTGGCAGGCGCTCGTTCCGGCCGGAGCGCCGGCGGGCGACTACCTCGGCACCCTGACGGTCTGGAACGATGCGAACGCCGACGCGCAGATCCAGGTCACCGAAGCCCGCGACACGGCCCAGCTGAAACTGACGGTCACCGCGAAGAAGGTGATCCAGGTGGTCGACAACCCGGTGAACCTGGGTTTGGCCACGCAGGGCATGACGGTTTCCCGGGCCATCACCATCGTCAATGCCGGCAACGTCGATCTGGGCCGGCTCCGCGGGTGGGCCGGAGCCCTGGAATACCCGGGCTTCGACACGATACCGGCCGCCAACGGCACGTTCACGTCGAACCCCATCTGCCTCTCGTTGCCCACCGGCGGCTCCCCCGTCACGGCCACGTTCACGGTCACGATGAAGACCAACCAGGCCCTTGGCCCCTACGCCTCCGACAGCTTCCTCATCTACGAGGACGCCAACAACTCCGGCAGTTTCGACAGCGGCGAGGTGTATGCCACCTTCACCGTCTCGGTGCAGGTGGCCCGCATGGCCATCACCGTCACCTCGCCCCCCGCCGCCTTTGGCAATCAGAACCCGGGGGCCACGGTCACCCAGGGGTTCACCATCCGCAACTCCGGCAGTTTCCCGTTGAACGCCAACGTCCGCTGGTTCCCCCGGGCCATGGAAGGCGGCGGCAACGTCATCGCCACCTCTGCCACCACCTTCCCCCCCCCGTCGCCCGCCGCCCCCTTCACCATGCTGGTCGGTGATGCCCCCGCCTGCGCGGTGCAGTTGGTCATCGCCTCGACGACCCCGCCGGGGACATACCTCGGCACCCACACGGTCTGGGCCGACCTGGACGGGGAAGGCGACATCGACGACAACGAGGCCTCGGCCACCTTCCAGACCTCGGTCACCGTGAACGCCGTGGCCTCGCTGACCCTTCTGCCCGACACCGAGCACCTCGGCGCGTGGGCGCCCGCCCAGACCACCACGCCGGTCGAGGTCGGCTTCCAGAACACGGGCAACACCACCCTCTCCGGGTTCACCTGGGGGACCTACCTCGACCTGCAGAACGGCCTTGGCGACAGCATTCCTGCCAACCTCTTCTCGGCCGCGGTGCCGGTCTCGGTCGCCGCGGGGGCATTCGCCACCACCACCGTCTGGGTCGGCCCCCTGCCCGACGTCCCGGTGGGAACGTATTCCCGAACCGGGTTCACCTTCCAGGCGGGCGCCGCCGGCGATTCCTGTTCCTTCACCCTCTACCTGACCCATTCCCTGAACCCGGTTCCCGACGTGGGTTCCGGCAGTGTGTTCCAGGCGGTGGCCACCTCCACCTTCGCCGCCGTCCTCCCGCCGGAGGACAACCGGTTCATCATCTCGGGCTGGGTCTGTCCAGGGTCCGGGGCCGCCGCCCTCGGCTTGTTCCTCGCCAGGAGCGACCAGTCAGAAGCGGGCTTTTTGGGGGTGAAGATCGCCTCCTCCGGCGAGGTGACCCCCCTCGGGGGCGTCATCGAGGCGGGCATCCTGGAGCGCTTCACCCTTCCTGATGCCGCCGGGGGCATGCAGACCTGGTATCGCGTCTACGCCAGCTTCGATTACACCTTCGCGGAGTCGGCGGCCAGCTCCACCAGCCTCGTCCTGCGCAACGAGTCCCCCACGACCGCCAGCCATTCCGTCTGGTTCGACGGGGTCCAGTTCGAACAGGCGGTCTTCCCCGACCAGACGAGGCCGACCAGTTTCTCGCCCGGCCGCAAGGTGGTTTCCCCCAACCGGGGCCTCGATCTGGAAGGGCGCCGCATCTATTACGAGTGGTAGAACCGGCCGCGCCGTCGACCGGCACCGCCCCGACCGGCCGGGAGGAAGTCAAGTCAGGCCGAAGAGCGCATCGTGGCCTCGAGCACGCGGAAGGTGATCCAGATCGCCAGCAGGAACCAGGCCACGCCCACCACCCAGCCGGGCAGGTGAAGCATCTCGGCCAGCCGGTAGGCGTCGGACTGCGGCAGGTTGCGGTCGATCAGGTCTGACTTGATGTCGAGGATCACGTAGAAGCTCGAGGTCAGGCCGATGTAGCGCAGAAGCTGGTCGCAGGCCGCCTCGCCGAACTGGCTGGCGAAGGCCAGCATCGCCGCCCCGAACCCCAGGCCGAAGGCCACGCCCGCCCAGGTGCGCACGTAGACGGCGGTGACCACGAGCAACAGGCCCCCGAGGAATTGGACCAGTCCCCGGTCATAGCGGGTCTTGGCCGCCGCGTACAGCAGGCCCGCGCCCCACACCAGACTGCCCAGGTAGCCTGCCGACAGGATGATCCACCAGATACCCCCCGCCGTCCAGCACAGGCCGCCCTGGTCGGCGGTCAGCTCAATGGCATGCATACTGCCCCCCGTCGCCACCGCGGCCAGGCCGTGGGACAGCTCGTGGAAGAAGACCGTCAACAGCTTGACAGGATAGACGACGGGGCTTTCCCAGAACCAGACCGACAGCACGAACAGGATCAGCGGCAGACCCATGCCC
>CAZKPI010000015.1:0-2458 GCA_964554555.1 uncultured bacterium | reverse complement strand
GGCCCGGGCCCGGGAACGGGGGCAGGAGGGGGAACCGGGGGCAGGTCGGGGAAGGGAAATGGCTCATCCATGGGCGGGCCTCATGGCGCGGGGGCGGCCGGAGCCGACTCGTCCGGAGCCGGGCCGGACGCGGCGCCGGCCGGCTTCCAGCGGTAGACGTAGGACAGCACCATCGTGACGAAGACGACCAGGAACCCCATCTTGAAGAAATGGTCGGCCTGGTACAGCTTCATCATCAGGGTGAAGGCCAGGCCGCACGACAGGACCGCCAGCACGGCGAACCAGAAGAACCGCCGCGGCCCCGTTCCCAGGAAGACCAGCGCCGCGCCGGCCAGGGCCCCGGCCAACAGCATCACCAGCTGGAAGACCCGCCCCGAACCGGCCTTCGGGCTGACCAGCACCCCGGCCACGTGCGGGGGCACCCCGCGCGGGTCGATCTGCTGCATCGAGAAGCTGGTCGGCCACCCGGTGGTGGGGATGCGGAACTCGACCGGCAGGAGGCCCACGATGGCACTGCCGGCGCCCTCCCCGCTCACGCCGCCCACGGTGGCCTGGGACCGGGTGGTCAGCAGGGCCCCCAGGTCGAGCCCGGAGAACCGCCTCTGCCCCTCGAGCAGGGGCTGGGCGGGGCGGTCCATCAGCCGGTCGACGTTGCCCTGGCCGCGCATCAGCTCGAAGCCCTCGGGCAGGTAGACCACCCAGCTCATCTCGCTGATGTCGAGGTGAACGCGGGGCAGTTCGAACCGGACGGGCAGGAAGGAGCTCAGGCGGGCGGGCAGGCGCTGGGCAAAGATAACCTCGACGGGGAACGGCTGGGACTGGCCGTCAACCATCGGGGACCGGATGATCGGCACGTTGAACACCTGCTGTTCGGGGTCGTAGCCTGCCTTCACCGCCTGGTCGGCAACTTCACTGCTCCACAGCGTGGCCGACTCACTGCCGATGCGCGGAAGCTGGATCTTCAGGAACTGCTCGGAGTTGTTGCGCACCTCGAAGGCCATCCGGGTCAGCAGGTAGCCTTCCTCGTTGACCAGGGTCACCGCCTCGGCCTTGTCGACCACGGCGGTGGCCTGCTCGATATCCTTCGGCCGGGTCACCGCCAGCCGCAGACGGTTCGGGTGGCGCAGGAACTTGAAGGCGAAAGGAAGCTTGTCGGGCGGCTGTCCCTGATACTCCCGCAAAAACTCGCCGACGTCGATGGGACTGTAGCCCTGCGGGGCCTCGGGCACCGCCAGCTCGAAAGCCGGCAGACAGCCCACCGCCAGCAGGCCCTGACTGCGGTCGACCATGACGGGAACCAGCTCGGGGACCTGGTACAATTCCTCTTTCCGCTGTTGGATATCCTCCTCGAAATCAACCGTGAAGGCGATCTGCCCCTTGACCTCAGAGGCGAAGGCGATGTTCAGCCGGCGCCAGTTTTCGCCGGGCCGCTCTTCGACCTTCCAGTCCTCGACCGGCCGGTCCTTCACCTCGAGGATGCGGACCTGGGGCGGCACCCGCAGGGTGAAGCTGGTGATGCCCTCGGAACCGGTGATCTGCAGGGCATAGCGGTTGTGCCCCCGGACGAACCCCTCTTCGCAGACGAGCAGGTTGCGCTCGGTCACCACCACGCGGGTCTCCTCCCGCAGGACGACGGGCGCGGCCGGCGCCGCCGCCGAGGCGGCCTCGGGCGACGGGGCGGGGGTCTCCTCCGGAACCGGCTCCTTCGGGGCCGGCCGCCGCCGCACCAGTTCAAGGCGCACGCGCGGGGTCGGCGGCAGAAGGGCCCGGAAGGTGGACCCTTCCTTACCCGAGGCGGTCTGCCACAGGACCCCGGGGTCGACCCAGGCATCACACTCGGTCTCGGGGACGGTGACCTCGAGCGTCGAGCGGCAGAAGGGGATGGTCGGCAATTCGATGCGGCGGGTGTTGATCTCGGTGGCCGACGGGGGCTGGAAGAATTCCACCTCCAGCCGCCGGGTGCCCGTGCCGTCGATGATCAGGCCGTAGAAACTCTCCCCGGCCGACCCCGGCACCAGGTCGAGGGGGGTCGGGGCCCCGTCGAGGCGGGCCTGCGAGGGAACGACCGCCGAGGTCAGCAGAGGCACCTGCTTCCACCCCTCCCGCCACAGGTCGAGGTCGAAGCGGGCGCGGAACCGCACGCCGCGGTCGCCCACCGTGCCGACATACGAGGCCTCGCGGACCGACCACGGGACGGGCGGCGGGGCCGGCGGGGCGGGCGGCTGTTCGCCGGTCTCAGCGAGGGCCCGGTACTCCTCCTCGGCAATCAGGACCATCTTGTCTTCGGGCCCGACCACCTTCGACAGATCGGTGAAGGGGACCAGCACCCGGACCTCCTCCTGCCGCGGGGCGGTCACGGTGACCGGAGCCGCCGACGGGGCCGGCTGTCCGGCCGCCGCCAGGGCCCCGGCCAGGACGAAGCCGAGGACCACGGCCAGGGTCAGGCCGGGCGACCGGG
>CAZKPI010000014.1:2488-23442 GCA_964554555.1 uncultured bacterium | reverse complement strand
CGGCGGGTGACCGGCCGGCCGCCCGCCGCGTCATCTCGCCGGCCTTCCGGCCCCCCGCCGACGGCGGGAAGGTGCGGCTGGCGCTGTTCGATGCCGCCAGCACCCTGCGGGTGGCTCCCAGCGGCAGTCCCTCGGCCAACACCCCTGACGACGTGGCGGTGCTTCCCCTGGTCGCCCCCGTCCTGGCGCGGCTGGCCAGCGAAGGGTATCTGATCGCCATCCAGTCGAACCAGGCCGGCATCGAGCACGGCTACATCACCCTGGAGACCGCCGAGAAAGCCTTCCAGAACACCCTGGCCCAGCTGGCCGCCCAGGGCGGCGTGGTCCATTACTACGATTTCGCCGAGAAGAAGGATGCCGACCGCAAGCCCGACATCGGCATGGGGGAACGGCTGGCTGCCCTCGTGCGGGAGCGGTTCGGCCGCGACATAGACTGGGCGGGCTCGTTCATGGTTGGCGACTCGGCGTGGAAGGCGGGGGTCGACCAGGAACCGGACGGGACGCCCGGCGACGACATCGGCAACAACGACCGCCTGTTCGCCGAGAACCTGCGGAAGAAGTTCGGCGGGGTGGCCTTCCACCATCCCCGGGATTTCTTCGGCTGGGGGAAGTTCGGGGTAAAGAATTTCAAGACCTGGCAGGACTTGCAGGAAGCTGGCAAGAGGCACCCGGAACTGCGCACCAACCCCTGATTCCCCGGCCGGCCGCCCTGGCCCGCCGGTTTGATTCCGGCGCCCGGCCGGTTTTCCCTGCCGTCCAGGACTCCGCCGCGCCCGGCGGTTGGGCCCCAGGGCAGGAAGGCGTGCTGTCCTGATGGGCCCCCCGCCGCGATTGCCGGGAGCGGTTTCCAGCTTGCAATTTCCCAGGGGTTGCGGTAGACTTGCGGGATATGATTTCCAGTCTCACCGGGTTCGGCCGGGCCGAACTGACCGACGCCCAGGGTCGAGTGGCCGCCGAGATCAAGTCGGTCAACAACCGGTTCCTGCAGATCGACCTGCATCTGCCCTACGGGTTCAACTGGGCGGAAGGACAGATCCGCAACTTTCTGCACGAGCGCATCTCGCGGGGCAAGATCAATTTTCACCTCGAGGTGGTCGAGTATGCCCCGACCGCCAAGCTGATCATCAACCGCTCGTTCATGCAGAGCATCCTGGCTCTCCACAAGGAACTGGAGGCCGAATCCGGGCGCAGTCTGCCGCTGAACATCGACGGCTGTCTGGCCCTGTCGGGGGCGGTCAAGGTCGATGCCGACCGGCCCGACTCCGAACAGCTCTGGAACCGCATCCAGCCGGTGATCGAGCGGGCCCTGCAGGCCTTCCGCGAGAACCGTGAGCGGGAAGGAGCGAACATGGCCGCCGACCTGCGCGAACGGCGTGAGCGGCTGGCGGCCCAGATACAGATGGTCGAGGAGCGCCTTCCCTCCTTCCGGGAGGAGTTCATGGCCCGGTTCGGCGCCCGCATCCGCGAACTGGCCGGAGTCAGCGGCGTCGACGAAAACCGCCTGGCGGTCGAGACCGCCATCTGGGCCGACCGCTCCGACATCTCCGAGGAAATCACCCGCCTCAAAAGTCACCTGAAAGAGCTCGACAAGGCCCTGCAGAGCAAACAGCCGATCGGCCGCCGGCTCGACTTCCTGGCCCAGGAGCTCCACCGGGAGGTCAACACCATCAGCAGTAAGATTGGCGACCTGCCCATCCTCCAGCAGACCCTCGACATGAAGTGTGAAATCGAGAAGGTCCGCGAGCAGGTCCAGAACATCGAGTAGGAGTCGAGGATGAAGGTGCGGCTGTTGAACGTGGGATTCGGCAACGTGGTGGTGGCCAGCCGCATCGTCGCCATCGTCAGTCCCGGTTCCGCGCCCATCAAGCGCCTGAAGGAAGACGCCAAGGAACAGGGGCGGCTCATCGACGCCACCTACGGGCGCAAGACACGCGCCATCGTGATCACCGATTCCAATCACGTCATCCTGTCGGCCATCAACCCGGAAACCGCGGCCCTGCGCCTGCTGGGCCGGAAGATCGCCGACCAGCCCGAAGGGGAGACCCCCGACAAGGACATCGTTCCAGAAGAAGAAACGGAGGTTGATTCATGAAATTCCGCACCCGCTCCGACATCACCGTCAAGATCCCCAACAAGTTCGACGCCGTCATGGCGGTCTCCAACCGGGTCAAGATGCTGGTCGACGGCAAGCGCCGGGTGATCGAGGAAAACGACGAGAACGTGGTCAAGGTGGCCATGGAGGAGATCGCCTCCGGAGCTCTCGTTGTCGACATCGAAGAGTAACCCCTCCAGCCTCCGGCTCCTCCTCTATTTCGATCAAGGGCTCGCCAGCACGCTGGCGAGCGATTTGTTGCTGCTGTTCTCCCAGGCCGGTTTCGACCTGCGGTGCCGTCTCGCCCCCGGTGCCGAACGCTGGCTCCCCCCCGATCCCATCCGGAGCCTGACCGGCCACCAGCCGGTCACTGCCGGTCCCCTCCCCGGCTGGAACGCCGCCAACGGCGGAGGGCCGGTCCTGGGCATCGCGGTGGTGCAGGGCGGCTCGCTTCCCTTCCTGGCGGGCGAGGGAACCCCGTTCCCCGGAGGGGCGGGCAAGGGCTCCGAGCCGGGCGAGTCCTTCCCCTGGCTGGTCGTCACCCCTGGTGAGGTCCCGGCCGGCCCGGCCTGGGACCCGTCCGGATCCCGGGTGATGGGGGTGATGGGGCTGGGCGACCATCCGGGCGGCTGGGCGGCGCGGTTCGAAGATCTTTTCGCCCGGGTGATGCGGTTTTTGCGGTACCGGCAGGCGGCGGCGACCCGGCCCGCGGCCATCCACCACCTGGTTCCCGAGGCCCTGGCCGCCGTCAGTGACCACCCGCCGCGCTGGGTCGGCGACCTGCAGAGCCATCTGGCCTGGATGGGCTTTCCGACGTCGCCGGTCCCCGAAGGACAGCCCGTGGCCCTGCGCTTCCTCACCTACGGCGGGCCGTTCCCCGTGCCCCCCCCCCGGAACACCGGCAAGCGGCTGACCTTCTCCTTCCAGGCGGCCCACGTGCCGCCGCCGCCCGCGGGAGGACTGGCCGTCCAGTTCCTCACCCCGGCCACTCCCGCGGAAGAGGCGCAGACCCTCGCTTCCCCCAGTCGGCTCCCCGTGCTCCGCGACGGCCAGGGGAACCTGACGCTCTTCGAGGCGGCGGGGCCGCGGCTGTTCCCCGATCTGACCGACCGCCCTGCCCTGTGGCGGCTCGTGGAGCACCTCAGCGAGAGGCCCTTGACTTCGGCCTGACAAAAGACCCATCCTGGGTCCGATGCGCTGGTTCCTTGACGTTTCGTTTCCCCTCAGCCTGGGGCGCACCTCCCTCACCTACCACCTCGACGGCGACGACCCGATCGGCCTGCAGGTCGGCAGTCGGGTCATCGTGCCGCTCGTCGGCCGTCTGGTCGTCGGCTACGTGACGGCCATCGGCACGGTCGCCCCCGCCTTTGCCACCACCGGGGTGCGGCAGGTCCTCGATCCCCTGCCGCTCCTGACGCCCGAACTGGTCGCGCTCGGGCTGTGGATGGCGGAGGCCTTTGTCTGCAGTCCGGGCGAGGCGTTCCACTGCATGCTGCCAGGGGGGCTGAAACAGCAGGTGGCACGGTTCGTCAGCCCGGGTCCCGAGCGGCCCGATCCGCCCACCCCCGAACGGCTCTGGCTCGAGGCCCGCGGGCGGGCCCCCTGGAAAGCCTTCTGCGATGCCTTTCCGAGAGCCGGGCGGGCGATGGCCGACTGGGTCCGGCGCGGCTGGGTCGTGCTCGAGCACGAGGTCTCCCGGGCGGCCGGCCCCCGGCTGGTGACCGTGGTGTCCGTGCCCACCGACACCCCGCTGGCCCTGGAAACCCTGACCCCCAAGGAGCGGCAAGCCGTCGAGTGCCTGTTGCGGGTCAACACCCCCCTTCCCCCCACCCGCCTGGCGCGCCAGGCCGGCGTCGGGGAGGGCGTGGTCCGCAACCTCGTGCGGAAGGGGATCCTCACCGCGCGCCAGGAGCGGGTCCTGCGCCAGATCGACAATGCCCTGCGCGGCCCGGCCGCGGCCGCCCCTCTGGTGGCCCTGTCAGCAGAGCAGGAGGCCGCCCTGGCGGCGATCCGGGCGGCGGCCGCCACCGACCGGAAGCCGGTTCTGATCCATGGGGTGACCTGTTCCGGCAAGACCGAGGTTTATCTGCGCTGGGTCGCCGAGGAGATGGCGGCGGGACGCGGGGCGATTGTGCTGGTGCCGGAAATCGCCCTGACCCCGCAGATGGTGACCCGATTCCGCAGTCGCTTCGGGAATCGGGTGGCGATCCTGCACAGCCGCCTGTCAGAGGGGGAGCGGTTCGACCAGTGGGAGCAGATCCGGCGGGGCGCCTGCCCGGTGGTGGTCGGCGCGCGGTCGGCCGTGTTCGCCCCCGTGCCGCGGCTGGGCACCATCATCCTCGACGAGGAGGGGGAGTCCAGCTTCAAGCAGGCCGAGGCCCCCCGCTACCACGCGCGCGAGGTGGCCCGCCGCCGCGGGGTCCTGGAGAAAGCCCTGCTGATCATGGGATCCGCCACCCCATCCCTCGACACCTATCATCTGGCCGCCACCGGCACCTATCAACTGGTCGAGATGCGGCACCGGGTGGCCGACCGGAAGCCCCCGCAGGTCGAGGTCGTCGACATGCGCCATGAGCTGGTGGCGAAGCAGAACCGGAGCATGTTCTCGGAGGCGCTGAGCCGGGCCCTCGAACGCACCCTGGCGGCGGGGAAGCAGGCCATCCTCTTCCTGAACCGGCGCGGTTTCAGCAGTTTCGTGTTCTGCCGCGCCTGCGGGCAGACCCTCGAATGCTCCCGGTGCCAGGTCTCCCTCGTCTATCACAGCGGCAGTCGCATCCTGCGCTGTCACTACTGCGGCGAGGCCCGCCCCCTGCCCGCCGCCTGCCCGTCCTGCGCCAGCACCGCCATCAAGTATTTCGGGGCCGGCACCCAGCGCATCGAAGCCGAGGCCCGCCGGTATTTTCCCCGGGCCCGCCTGGCCCGGGTCGATTCCGACACCACCAGCGCGAAGGGCAGTCTCGAGGCCCTGTTGTCGAAGTTCGGGGCCCGCGAGATCGACATCCTGATCGGCACCCAGATGGTGGCCAAGGGCCTCGATTTCCCCGACGTGACCCTGGTGGGCATCCTGGCCGCCGACAGCCTTCTGCGTCTGCCCGATTTCCGGGCCGCCGAGCGCAACTTCGCCCTGTTGTCCCAGGTGGCAGGGCGGGCCGGCCGGGGCGACACCCCCGGCACCGTCATCCTGCAGACGTATGCCCCTGGGCACCACTCGATCCGGTATTCCCTGACCGAGGACTACCTCGGCTTTTTCCGGGAAGAACTTCCGCACCGCCAGATGAGCGGTTTCCCGCCCTTCCAGCAGGTGGCCACCGTCCTGGTCCAGGCCCCGACCGCCGAGCGCGGGGAGGCGGCCGCCACGGCCTTTCGCGACCGCCTGGCCGCCGGGGGCCGCCTCAACCCGGCCGGCATCCTTGGTCCCGCGCCGGCCCCCATCCCCCGCATCAACGAACTGTACCGTTTCCAGATCCTGCTGAAAGACGAGAGCCGCGACCGGCTGGCCGAGGCCCTGCGCCTGGCCATGGCCGAACCCGTCCCCTCCGGGATCCGCCTCGCCGTCGACCTGGATCCCTGGTTCGCCCTGTGACCAGGGCGCCGTCAGGCGATGCCGCCGGCCCGCTCTGACCGCGGGTCGGCGGCAAGCCAGGCCACCCTTCTGCTGGCGGCCGGCGGCAGGGAGGGAGCCGGGTGCCAGCCCCCGACCACCGGGACCGCCTTGGTTCCCTGAAACCCGCTCGGGATGCGTATGAGAAAAAAAGGCAGAGTGGCGCGGTGTTTCGGGTTGTTGTATACTGGAACTCATTCGGCAGATGCGGGGCCGCCGGAGATGGCGAAACCCCCGGTCAATCCCTGAGGAGACAGGTCATGCAAAGACGCATTTTGCACTACGGCGAGGAGCCGTTGCGCGAGGATTCCCGGGATGTTTCCGAGATCAACGACGAGATCCGGATCCTGGTGAAGGACATGTTCGAAACCATGTACAAATCGAACGGGGTGGGGCTCGCGGCTCCGCAGGTTGGGGTCAACCTCCGGGTGTTCATCATCGACGTCGGCAACCAGCCGCTCGTGTTCATCAACCCCCGCATCGTCAAGTCGTCCGGGAAGGAGTGCGCCGAGGAAGGATGCCTTTCCTTCCCCGGTCTGCGGGAGAAGGTCGAGCGGGCCCAGCGGGTGACGGCCCGGGCCACCGACCTCGAAGGGGGGGAGTTCGAGGTGCAGGCCGAAGGGCTGATGGCCAGGGCCATCCAGCACGAGCTCGATCACCTCGACGGCGTGTTGTTCGTCGACCGGATCTCCAAGGCCCGGCGCCTGCAGATCAAGCGAGAGCTCGAACTCCTGGCCGCCGGCGGATCGCTGGAACCGGAAGAAGACATCGACCAGGAGGGAGACGAGAGCTGAGGGGGCGCCCGTCATGACCGTTTTCCCGCTGTCGCCGCCACATACCGTGGTGTTCATGGGATGCCCCGACTTCGCCGTCCCCTCCCTCGACGCCCTGCACGCCCACCCCGACTTCCGGGTGACCGCCGTGTATTGCATGCCTGACCGCCCCAAGGGCCGGGGCCACCATGCGGCAATGACCCCGGTCAAGAAGCGGGCCCTGGAACTGGGTCTGCCCGTCCTGACGCCCGCCTCGTTCCGGCGCGACCCTGCGGCAGTGGCCCATCTCCGCGGCCTGGCACCGCGGTTCCTGGTGGTGGTGGCCTACGGGCTGATCCTGCCGCGGGAGGTGCTCGAGGCGGCGGGTCTCGCCCCGATCAACCTGCACGCCTCCCTTCTGCCGCGGTATCGGGGCCCTTCCCCCATCCACCATGCCATCATGAATGGCGACCCGGTGACCGGGAACACCGTCATGGTGATGAACGAGAAGATGGACGAGGGCGACATCCTGGCCGCCGAAGAGCTTCCCATCGACCCCGACGAGTCGCTGGCCGCTCTGCATGACCGGCTGGCCAGGCGCGGCGCCCCCCTGCTGGTGGAAGCCCTCCGCGGGCTGGCGGCCGGCCGTCTTCAGCCCCGGCCGCAGGACCACGCGAAGGCCACCTACACCTCCAAGATCACCCCCGAGATGGCCCGCCTCGACTGGGCAAAGCCGGCCCCCACCCTCCGCAACCTGGTGCGGGCCATGACCCCCTGCCCCGGCGCCTGGACGGAACACGCCGGTGAGCGGCTGAAAATCGGCCAGGCGGCGATCGGCGGAGCCACCACCGCGACGCCCGGCACCATCCTGCGTGCCGACCCCGCCACCGGCCTGCAGATCGCCTGCGGGGAAGGGACCTCCCTCGAGATCCTGGTCATGCAGAGGCCCGGCAAATCCCCCCAGCCGATCCGGGAGTTCCTCCGGGGCTATTCCTTCCGAACCCCGGCCATCTGACCGCGCCGCCGCCGCGGCCGGATGGCCGAACCGGAGCCCACGGACGCCAGGCTGGAAGGCCCCTGGCGGGCGTCACGGAACGGATGCCGCCGGAAAACGCCTTGCCCCCCGCATCGCCGGAGAGCCGGCCGGGGTGGGCCTCTTCACCGTGCGGCCAACCGAACACCACGCCCTCCGGCTCAGCGGCGGGGGATACTGGCCGGCAACCGGTCGGCCGCCTCGCGGCCCCTTCAGGCCCGGCCGGATGCCCCGGCCGGCCGCGACAGGAACGCCCGCCCGGGGCCGGCCGGGAGGGGGCTCCTATTCGAAGACGATGGTGGTGGCCAGCACGGGGGCCGATTTGGCGAACCCCATGGCGCCCGTGGAGGTGACCTTGACGAACTTGCCCAGAGTGGAGTCCCACTTTTCCTCCACCTCGCCGGCGCCAACCTTGTACACGAACCCGTAGGACATGCTGACCCAGATCTTCCAGCCAGGTTTGGCAACTGGCAGCCAGTCGTACAGACCGGAACTCATGTCCTCCCAGACACAGCCGCCGGTCATGGACCCAGGCCGAAGGTTATACCAGGGAGAAACGGCCGGTTCCCACTTCGGGATGTCCCCCACCTTGGCGGGCCAGGGCTTGGCATCGCTGAAGTTCGGATTTCCCTGGTCGTCATGGGACACCCAGATGTCAAAGAACACCTTGTCTTCGCCGTCCTGGAATTTGGCGTTCCCCGGCTGGTCCTTCTTGACCTTGGCGACGACGGCCGCGGAATCGACCCCTTCGGGAAGGATGTAGCGCATATCGAGCTTCTTCTCCCCCGCCAGGCTGAGGTAGTTGACCCCATCCTTGAACTTGACCTGGGCGGGATCAAACTTTTCGAACTCCGGGTAACCCTTGTTGGAAGCCAGGATCACGCCCCGGCCGAACGTCTTGATGTAGGCCGGGTCGAAACCCTCGTCCACTGCGAACAGGGGTCCGGCCACCAACACCAGCAACAACGCGATCACGACAGATTTCATCTCATTCCTCCCAAAAGATGTCGTCGCATTTCCACGACCCAGCTTCGGAAAACGCATTCCCGAGCAAGGGATACCATCCCTGGAACGCCAGGTCAACATCTGGCCCCCCTGAAGGGAAGATATCCACGGCGATTCGGGAGACTGACGTCGCGGGCCACCTTCTGTGGCGGCAAAGGGAAAGCCTTGCCGAGGTTCCGGTCGGCCGGATTTCTTGAAATTGCCCGGCGGGTGTGCTACTTTCTGCCTGCATCCCGCACTCGAGAGGCATTTTCTGGGAACGAAGACCCCGCCCCCGCAGGCCACGATCCGACGCCTGTCGATCTACCTGCGCTGTCTGAACAGCCTGGACGACGAGGGCATCACGGTCATCTCCTCCCGGGAACTGGCCGACCGCCTCGATCTCAATCCTGCCCAGGTCCGCAAGGATCTTGCCCATTTCGGCGATTTCGGCAAGCGGGGCGTGGGGTATACCGTGACCAAACTGCGGGACCACCTCATCAAGATCCTCGGCCTGCAGAAGAAGCGGCTGGTGGGTATCGTGGGCGCCGGCGGCCGCCTCGGCCACGCCCTGGCCCTGTACAAAGGGTTCGAAAAGCGAAATTTCAAGGTGATGGCCCTCTTCGACAAGGATCCCCAGGTCATCAATCAGGTCTACGGCGAAGCGGGCCCCATCCACCATGTCTCGGAACTGCCGCGGCTGGTGAAGGAACTCTCGCTCGAAATCCTGGTGCTGTGCGTGCCGGCCGAGGCCCTGGCCGAGGTCTTCGACTACGTTCGCCTGTCGGGTGCCAAGGCGGTTCTCAACTTCGCCCCGGTCAAACTGGCCTCCACCGACGAGGTCACCGTCCACAACGTCGACCTGGCCATGGAACTGGAGTCCCTCAGCTACCATCTGAGCGCCCGGGAAACGGACCGGCCGTGATGCCCCCCCGAAGCCTCCGAACCTGCCTCCGGGCCGGCCCGCCCCCCGGGTTCCGCCCGGCAACCCGCTTGACATCCGGGGTTGCCGATGCTACTCTGGGGAGAGTCCTTCTTTGGGAGATCCCATGAGCCTTACCATCGAATGCCAGGAGCGCGACCACCAGGTCGTCGTCGTCGAGATCCGCGGCGAGATCACCTTCGAAAACTCCGACCTCCTGCGCGACAAGATCAACGAACTGTGCGACCAGGGCAAATCCCGGCTGGTGATCGACCTGGCCAATCTCAAATACATGAGTTCCGCGGGCATGGGCGTGCTGGTCCACGGCCTGAAGAAAACCCGCCAGGGGCAGGGCGACCTGCGCCTGGCCCACCTGAGCCCCAAGATGCGCCGGGTCTTTCTCATCACCCAGTTCACCCACCATTTTGCCGTCTACGCCTCCCTCGAGGAGGCCATCCAGAGCTTCGCCAAGTCGGCGACAGGTGAGAAACCATTTCCCTCGCCGAGCTGATCGAGGCCGTCAAGGCCTACAATCCCGACGCTGATTTCGCCCGCATCGGCGAGGCGTACCGGTTCGCGGAGAACTGCCACAAGGACCAATTCCGGGCCTCCGGGGAAGCCTATTTCGTTCACCCCTATTCGGTGGCAATGATCGTCGCCACCGAGCTCCGGCTCGACTCCACCTCGATCTGCGCCGCCCTCCTGCACGACGTCGTCGAGGACACCGCCGCCACCATCCAGGACATCGAGGAAAAGTTCGGCCCGACCATGGCCAAGCTGGTCGAGGGGGTCACCAAGCTGAACAAGGTCTTCTTCAGCTCGGCCAGTTCCGCCCAGGCCGCCAACTTCCGCAAGATGCTGTTCGCCATGACGAACGACGTGCGGGTCATCCTGATCAAGCTGGCCGACCGCCTCCACAACGTGCGCACCCTGCAGTTCCTGCCCCCCATCAAGCAGAAGTACGTGGCCAAGGAGACCCTTGAGATCTACGCCCCGCTGGCTCACCGCCTCGGCATCTACAAAATCAAGTCAGAACTCGAGGACCAGGCCTTCAAGTTCCTCCAGCCCGACATCGCCAAGCAGATCAACGACTTCCTGACCGAAAAGGGCCTGGAGGGCGAGGCCAAACTGCAGGAAGCGATGGCCGAGGTGAAGAAGCACCTCGAAGAGGTGCACATCAAGGCCACCCTGTCAGGCCGGCCCAAGCACCTGCTGTCGATCTACAACAAGATGCAGAAGTATTCCCTTCCCCTGGAAGGCCTCTACGACTACCTCGGCATCCGCATCCTCACCAGGTCGGTGAAAGACTGCTACGGCGCCCTGGGCATCGTCCACAAGTTCTGGAAGCCCATTCCCGGGCGATTCAAGGATTACATCGCGGTGCCCAAGCCGAACATGTACCAGTCCCTGCACACGACCGTGCTGTTCGAGGGGAAACCGCTCGAGGTGCAGATTCGCACCGAAGAGATGCATGCCATCGCCGAGGAAGGCATCGCCGCCCACTGGGACTACAAAGAGCAGGGCGGCAAGGACGCCACCCCTGACTACAAGGAAAAGCTGTCCTGGCTTCGCAACCTGATCGACTGGTACCAGGATGTAAAGGACGCCTCCGAGTTCATGGAGGCGGTCAAGGTCGAGCTGTTCCAGTACCACGTCTACGTGTTCACGCCAAAGGGCGAGGTGATTGAACTGCCGCACGGCAGTACGCCGATCGACTTCGCCTACACCATCCACACCGACGTGGGCCATCGCTGTATCGGCGCCAAGGTCAACGGCCACATCGTGCCGCTCGACTACAGCCTGCAGAACGGCGACATCGTCTCGATCGTCACCAGCAAGACGCAGAAAGGCCCCAGCCGCGACTGGCTGAAGTTCGTCCAGAGCACCAACGCCAAGCGCAAGATCCGCAACTGGCTGAAGAAGGAGTTCCGCGACGAGTACATCGCCAGCGGCGAGAAGGAGTTCTGGGACACCTTCGCCCGCATGGGCGGCGACAAGGAACTGGAGAAACAGCTCAAGGCCCCCGGCTCGGAAGAAGAGGTGAAGAACCTCGGTTTCCCCTCCTGGGAAGAACTCTTCGCCGGCATCGGCGCCGGCGAGATCCGGGCCCAGCAGGTGCTGGGCAAGCTCTGCCCCCAGCTGGTCAACCGGCCGCCCCCGACCCCGCCGCCAGCGTCAGCCAACGAACAGCTCCGCAAACAGAAGCGGTCGGGGAAGAAGGGCCCGCAGATCATCGCCGGCGGCCTCGATTCAGCGCTGGTGAAGATTTCGAAGTGCTGTAACCCCATTCCCGGCGATCCGATCATGGGCTACATCACGCGCGGCCGCGGGGTCACCGTGCACCGCACCGACTGTCCCAACGCCCGGGCCCTGCACAACCAGCCCGACGGCCGCCTGATCGACGTCCACTGGGACATGGGCATGCCGGTCGAGCAGGGCGGGGCCGCGTACCAAGCCAAGATCCGCATCGAGGTGATGGATCGCACGGGCGTGCTGAATTCGATCACCAGCGTCATCGCCAACCAGGGCGTGAACGTGGTGACGATGAGCGCCCGCACGACGAAAAAGCGGACGGGGATGCTCGATTTCTGCGTCGAGATCCGCGACTCGAACCAGCTGATGACCCTGATCCGGGCCATCGAGCGCGTCAACGGGGTGATCCGGGTCTTCCGCGAGGCGCCCCAGTCGGAATAGAGCCCACCCGCCCGCGAGCGCCGCCGCGAAACGGGGGGGCAAACCCATCGACGCCTGCCGAACACTGTTCCTGAGCCAACCACGGCTTCAACCTGGAGGTACGCACCATGGCCAAGCGCAAGAAGAAGGGGGAAGGGGAAGGCGATTCACCCGCCGGCGCCCCCCCTGATCTGTTCGACCTGTTAACCCCTCCTGGCGAGGAAGGGAAATACGACCGCGAAATCGCCGTGCCCGCCGGAACGCCGGGGGTGGTGCCCTTCGCCGAGACCCTGCCGCCGCCCTGGTTCCGCACCGAACCGCGCCCCGAACCGTCGGCCGTTCCCGGCAACGAGGGGCCAGGCGCCTCCAATGCCGGTCAAAGCCCAGACATCGCCGGTCAGGGGCCGGTCCAGGCCGGCACCCGGGGTGTGGGCGACACCGGGCTGGGTGCCGACAACGGCGCCGAAGGCGAAGGCGACTCGCTGGCGAAGATCCGGCGCGACGGACTGGCCTGCACCGCCTGCGAGCTGTACAAGACCCGCACGCATTTCGTCCTGGGCGAGGGCCCGGTCCCCGCCGACCTGGTGTTCATCGGCGAAGCGCCCGGGGCCGACGAGGACGCGACCGGCCGGCCCTTCGTCGGCCGGGCCGGCCAGCATCTCGACAAGATCCTGGCCGCGGCGGGTTTCCGGCGCGACGAAGTCTACATCTGCAACATCCTGAAGGACCGGCCGCCCGACAACCGCACCCCGACGCTCGAGGAAATGCGCGCCTGCACGCCGCTCCTGCGGCGGCAGTTGGCCCTTCTGCGGCCGAAGCTGATCGCCCTGCTGGGCAACACCGCCGTCAAGTATGTGGTGGGCCCCGACGCGCCGGGCATCACGAAGATCCACGGCAAATGGTTCGAATCGATCTTCGGCATACCCTGCATGCCGATGTACCACCCCTCGTATCTGCTACGAAACCAGTCACGCGCGCCCGGCAGTCCCAACTGGGAGATGTGGCAGGACATCCAGGCGCTGAAGAAACGCTACGACGAGGTGAAGGGGAGGTAGCCGATTTTCACCCGCGGGAAGTCACCGACTTCTGAAGCGGTCAGAGGCATGGGAAAAGCGGAGAAGGGAAGACGGTATCGCCTTTCCGCCACCGAAGGATTCCTGCTTTTTCGGAACGGGCAAGGAGGAAGGGAGAAAGCGGGGAAGGGGCGAGCGTGGGGGTTGAGACTGACCTGAATGGTGCATGGCCCGCGCCGAGGAGCGAGACCGATGAGGAAGGGAACGAACGGGTGAGGCGGGACAGCGGGTTCACCCGGAGTGGGCGGGGCCTTCCCTGACGACCTTTGGTTGGGGGGGAAAGACCTTCGACAGGTCGATCTCGAGACCCGGGAAGGCGCGTGAGCGCACGGTGTCGGAATCGTCGAAGGTTTCCACCCGTCCGAAGAGGCGGTCATGGCCGAGGATGAAGAGCATCGCCACCCGATTTTGCGGGTCGATCGTCCAGAACTCCCGCACCCCGTGCTTTTCGTAGATCGCCTTCTTGCGGACGCAACAGTGGGGGGGCAGGGTGGGCGACAGGATCTCGACGACCAGGTCGGCCCCCCCCGACATCCCTTGTCGTCGAGCTTTTTCTGATCGCAAACGACCAGGAGGTCGGGCTTGACGACGGTCTTGACTTCCTCATCGGGTTCATCGCCCTCCGGCAGGCGGATATCGAACGGGGCGTGGTGGAATTCACAAGGTTTCCCCTTGAAGAAGGCAATGAAAATCTCCTCAAGGGCGATGGAAACGAAGGAATGGGTGCGGGACGGCGCGGTCATGGCGAAGGCCACGCCGTCGATCAGCTCCCAGCGCCGCTCATCGCTCCAGCCACAGTAGTCCCCGTACGTGTGGGCTTTCGGTTTCCTGACCCTGTTGCTTCCCGCCGCGCTCATTCATCCTCGTGTCCGATCCGGAACTTGCGCCGCCAGCTTTGGTCCGCGGCCAGTGCAAGCCCACCCATCAATGGGCCCCGAGGGGACGGCGCCCCGAAAGGCCCCTCCCGCCACCAGCATCCGGTCAATCCGTGTCCATGCGGCTGCATCTGCTTGGCCTCTCCCCCTCGCGCGGGGAGCGGAGGCGGACCTACTCCAGGTCGAGGGAGCGGCCGTCAGCGAAGACGCCGTTGGAGGTGCCAACCCAGATACGCCGCTTGGTGCCGGCGGGGCCGGGTGACTGGCAGAAGGAGTAGATGGTCAGGGTGCTGGCCAGACCCGATTGGATGCGGGACCACGTGGCGCCCGCGTTCTTCGACCGGTAGAGGCCGTTTTCGGCGCCATAGAAGAAGTAGGTGACGTTGGTGGGATCGATGAGGGTGGCATAGCAATTGGTGCTGGCGGCCACCAGCGTGAAACTCCGGCCGGCGTCGATACTGCGGTAGACGCCAAGGGAAGAGGCAACCAACAAGGTGTTCGGATTGCCGGGGTCAATGGAGATGTCATAGATGATGCCCAGATTGGTTGGGGAGGTATTCACCGGCCGAGGCGGGTTCATGTTAACCAGATACGGTTTTGAGTCCATCATCACTTCCACCCCTGATGGCCCGGTGAAATACCACGTGGAGTTGCTGGCTGGTCCGACCGAGGTGTTCAGCCCAAGGGGATTGAGGATGAACTTGGCATCCTGGATGTCAGAGAATTCTCCGGAATAGAACCCACTGTATAACCGGTTGGGATCAGACTTGGCCAGGGACAGCACCTGGGGGGAATTGGTGAAAAGGGTCTTCCCCTTCGTGGAATCGCCATACCGGGTGTAATCAACGGGGCCCGAGGCTGTCGTCCCCGTCCGGGTCTCGAGGTCATAGTAGATCACGTTCAGCCACAGGGGCTCCGGTGTACCAACCACATTGTAGACGCTGGGGTCGTTCCTCGCCTGAGCGTCGAACTCGACCCGCTGAATGCCGTAGTTCCTGGCCAGGTAAAGATACTGGGGGTTGTTGGGATCCCAGGCGACGGATTTGGTTGCACCGCTAAGGATCTGGTTGGCCGCACTGTAGGCCCGCGGACTGTATCCATTCTTCCTGATGATGTACAACCCGTCTTCCGTGGCGGCGGCGATATCGTGGTTGAAGTTGTTGATGGCGATCTTGTTGACCTGGAATTGGCTTCCCGCGAAGGGAGTGGTCGTCCCCAGCGCGGTTGGATACCAGGTGAGGGGAGCAGGGGAAGTGGCCAGGGTGGCATTGGCCGTGGCGATCCAGACACCGTATCCCTTCGTCCCGGCGAACAGGTGGAACATGGCCACTCCACTCGCCGTTTCGTCGTTCGCGTTGGGCCAGATGGGATCGACCAGCAGGGAACTGATCGGCAGGGGCGTGGCAGAGATGTCTACCAGATTGCTGGAACGCGGCACCCAGAATTCCTTGAGGGTGATGGTGACGACAGCGCTCTTCGAGGGGTCGTAGTTTGACACGGCCGTGATGTCGAAGGAGCTGGGGGAAGGCATGGAAGCGGGAGCGGTGTACAACCCGCTCGAATCGATGGTGCCGTAGGTCGAGTTGCCGCCAGTAATACCGTTCACCTTCCAGGTGACGGTGGTGTCGTTCATGGAATTGGTCACACTGGCGATGAGCTTCAGCGAATCCACTTCCAGGAGGACTTCGGCCGAGGCCAATTGGGTGGTGTAGGTATACCCCTTGCCGATCTTGACCTCGACCGGTTGGAGGAGGGTGACCGTCGCGATGGCGGTGGCCGAGGCGTCGTCGATCGCGGTGGCGATGATCTCGACAGAAGGCCCGGAGGCGGGGATGCTGGTGGGGCGGGTATAGACCCCGCTTGAGGCAAGGGTTCCAATATCCCGCAGGTTGCCATCGGCCGGATACAACACCCCGGGACCACTGGCACTGCGGAAGGACCAGGTCACGCCGTTCTCGGAATTCCGCACGTTGGCGGAGAAGGGGATCGGAACAATAACCGAGGGGGCCTGGGTGGCGATGGGGGTAAGGGTGACGGCCACCGCATCCTTCACCTGGATGGTGCATGTGGCGGTGGGAGAGGCATTTTGCGGGGGGACGGCATTCGTCCAGGACGCGATCACCTGGAGAGTCCCTCCGGTATCATACGGCCAGAAGGTGACGGTGTGGTTGTTCGGGGCGGCGCTGGAGTCGTCGGTCGTCAGCACCGAGTAGGTGGCCACCGAGGAATGGAATGACCCCGAGGCCGTGCCAGGGACGATGAACCAGGTGATGGAGGACGGATAGGAATCAGTCGTGGCGGTGATCGTCACCGGGGACCGGCGGGCCTGGCCGGTGGCGCTGGTCGGGCTGATGGTCACCACCGGGCCCGTGCTGAGATAGGCGGTCAGCACCTGGGTCTTGGAGGGCGCCGCGATGCACCTGACCGTCATGGTAACCGTCGAGGTTCCGACGATACTGCCCGGAGCATTGTAGAGGCATTCGACGATGGTCGCGGTGGCCAGGTAGGTGGGGGGCGTGGCGATGGTCAAGGTGCCCTGGCCGGGCGGAGTCAGGATGTCAAGGGTGGCGCTCGAGGGGAGGTTGCGCAGGTAACAGGTGAAGGTCGCGACCTTGTTGATCTGGACGGGGCTTTCGGTATTCAACCATTCCCATTCGACCTGGGTCAGGAGGGAAACGGTGGCGGTATCAGAGGCGGTGGGGTCGCTTTCCACGTAGGCCAGGATGGTTGCCGTGGCCGGGGCAAGCAGACTCGAAGGGGCCGTGTAGAGGCCGGTGTCGGTATCGATGTTCCCCGTCCCGGGGCCGCTGGTCAACTGCCACTTGATCGGCGGGGCGATGTTCTCGGGAGTGGCGCTGAAAGCCAGCGATTGTCCGGAATACAGGATCTTGGTCTTGGGACTCACGCGCAGGCCCGGCCCCTTCAGGTAGAGGGGCTTCATCTGGACATCCGACCAGTTGCCCGCCCCGTCGCCGAACTTGTACCACACGTTGTTCACGAGGCGCTGGAGGGGCGGTTCGTTGACCGCGATCGGGCCAATGGGCGGGACCAGGGTGGTCCAGGTGCTTGGCGCCGGACTGGTATCAGGAAGGATGGCATAGGCCACCGAGGCCGTCCGGGGGTCGTTGATGGTGAAATGGAGGTAGACGGGCAGGGAGCCAACCGACGTCTCCTCGACCACCGCGGAGGAAGGAGAGTAGGTCGCGCGGATGGCCAGGGAGTTGTTGCTCGGCGGGGTGGTTCCCACGGTGACCGGGAGCGATTGGGTCGGCGATTCGATTCCCTTCGAAGAACGGAACTTGGCATAGACGGTATAAGCGCCGGGCCCTGGCAGGTAGAGCGTCTTGGTGGTCGCATAGGAATCCCACCCCACGGCGTCGAGGTCGGTGCCGACCTTCATATCCATGGCAAGGCCATCGGGGCTCTGGGCATACAGCTTCAGGTTCACGTAGGTGCGGTTGAGGGGCATGGTGTCGTTGGTCGACAGGGTGGCGCTGGCAGGACCAATCGTGGTGATGGTGTCGGAAACCGTGAAATTGCCGAGGGAGGTCTGATACCGCACATAGACGGTTCGCACCCCTTCGGGGCCGAAGGTCTTGGGATCATAGAGGTTCCAGGTGTGGGCGGTGGAATAGGGGTAGGTCGCCGCCCCGGTGAAGTTGCCGTCGTTGCTGAACCACATGGAATGGCTCGGCAGGGAATCGGGCGAGGAAAGGGTGAGCGTGACGTAGGGGTCGAGCGTCGTGGCGTCGCCCCCGTTGATGACGATGGAGGGGGAGGCCGGCGTCGGCCCGGCGACCTGCACGTCGAGGCTGAGGAGATCCGCCGCCACCCCCGCCGCGCTCTTGAACTTGGCGTAGACCTTCTGCCAGCCGCTGGCGGCGTTCAGGGGAAGGGCTGCCGCCGTGGCGAAGGGAACCCAGGTGGCGACCGCCAGATCGGTGTAGGTGGCGGTGAGAGCCATGGAAGCCACGTTGGTTCCGGCGATCCAGAGATTGACGGTGTAGGTGGAAAGGGGCTGGGTGTCAGAGGTGGTCAGCGACAGTCCCGAGGGACCGAGAAGCTGGATCGAATCCTGGCCGTAGGAGAAAGCCCCGGAGGCGTCCTCGAAGCGGGCATAGACGGTCTGCTGACCGGGGGTCAGGAGCAGGTCGTAGCTGGCCAGCACCCAGGGATAGATCGTCGGCGCATAGACGGTCTGGGTGGCCGTATCAAACAGCCCGTCCCGGGACAGCCGGTAGAATTTGGCCGTGGTGGAATGGAGCTTGAGGGTGGCCGATCCGGAGTAGGTCTGGGCATCGCCGGAGTTCAGCTCGACGACCGTCAGCGAAGCCACCTGGATGTCGACGTAGGCGACATCGGATTCGACATTTCCCGCGTTGATGAATTTGCCGTAGACGCGGTGGGTGCCGGCCGTCTGGGTCAGGACGAACGACGGGGCCGGGTTGAACGGGAGCCAACCGCCGGTGAGGAGGGCGGCCGGGTTCTCGCTCAGCCTCATGCCCACCGCCCCGTCGGCGGTCAGGCTCAGGGTCACCGTGTAGGTGGTCACCGGCTGGGTATCGGCGCAAGCCATGGTGACGTTGGTGGGCCCGACGGTCTGAATGGAGTCGCTGACGGTGACATACTCGTATTTGGCGTTCCGGAGCCGGACATAGACGGTCTGGTTCCCGGGCACGGAACTGAGCTGGATGCCGGTGATCAGGAAGGATCCGTCGGGCTGTACCCCGCCGGGGGTGATGGTGTTCCACGGCAGGCCGGCGAAGTTGGGACTGCCGGTCGCCAGCTGGTATTCCAGGTTGTCCCCGTAGAACAGGCTGGCGCTCACCGAGGCGCTGGTCGTGGTGGGATCGCCATCACGAATCACCAGGGAGGAGCTGGCCGGCGAGGGCTGACCGACCTGCACGTCGAGGGTCAAAACCGTGGTCTCGATGCCCCCGGCATTCCGGTATTTTCCGTAGATCCGGTGCTGGCCGATGAAAGGCCGCAGGGGGAAGGTCGCCACGAAATCGAAGGCCGCCCAGGAGGCCGGAGCGACGGGGTCGAGATCGTTGTAGGTCTCTGAGAACGCCATCGACACGGCACCGGTGGAGAAGGGGCGCAGGTTCACGGTGTATGTGGTGATGGGCTGGACGTCGCTGGTGGTCAGGGTGGAATTGGACGGCCCGACCAGGGTGATGCCGTCGCTGACATCAACCCAGGTCGTGCGGTTGTTCTTCAGAAGCCGGACGTAGACAGTCTGCGCCCCGGGGGTCGGCCCCAGGGGGATGTTGGCGATCTGCCGGGAGCCGTCGGGGTTGAAGGGACCGACCGCGATGGAAGCGATGGCCTTCCCGGTGAAATCCGGGGTTCCGGTGGCGACCTTGAATTCCTGGTAATCGGCATAGTACAGGTAGGCCTGGCCGGTGGCGTTGGTGGTGGTGTCCGCGCCGCCGTTGACGACCAGGGTCGGGGTGGCGGGCGGCACGACGTTCACCTGCACGTCGAGGGTCAGGATATCGGTCTCGATCAGGCTCGCGTTGCGGTATTTGGCATAGATGCGGTGCTGGCCGCTGAACGGCAGGAGCGGGAAGGTCGCCAGGTAGGTGAAACTGGCCCAGTTGCCGGGGTTGTCGTCGAGTTCGCCGTAATCTTCGGTGAAAAGCATGTCCTGGACACCATTGGCGAACGGCCGCAAACGGACAGAGTAGCTGGCCAGCGGCTGGGGGTCGTTGGTGGTGAGGGCGGCATTGGTGGGCCCGAGCACCATGATGGAGTCGCTCGCCACCACGAGAGCGCCGCTGTTTTTGCGGAACCGGACATACACGGTCTGGTTCCCCGCCACGCGGGCCAGGGTGACGCTGGCGACCCAGACGCCGGAAGGGTTTTCCAGGGCCGCGACGGAGTATTCGGGCACCCCCGCAAAGGAGTCGGTGAGGGAAATCGCGTAGTAGGCGTAATCGGAGGGGAAGAGACTGACCGAGGCAAGATGGGAGGAGGTGACCGAGTCACCCAGGTTGACCAGGATCGACGGAGTGGCGAGGGTGGTGGCCGAAGCCACCAGGACGTTGACCGACAGGACATCGGTCTCGATACCGCCCAGGTTGCGGTATTTGGCATAGATGGTGTGGACCCCGGTGGAGGAGGCAAGCTGGAAGGGGATGGCGTAGGAGAAGGTGGCCCAGGTGGTCGTGGCAAGTTGGCCGTAGTCTTCCGTCAGCACCATCTGGGCCGCATTCACCGCGAACGGCCGCAAATTGCAGATGAAGGAGGTGAGGGGCTGGGCGTCGGCCACCACCAGACTGGCACTCGAGGGGCCATTGACAATGATGGAATCGCTGGCAAACGTGAACCCGCCGTATTTGTCCTCGAACCGGGCCCAGACTGTCTGGGTGCCGGCCCGCCGGACCAGGGAAAAGGCGGGATGCAGAACGGAACCGTCGCTGGCGAAACCCGTCGGGGGCGGGAAGGGGTAGTCCGGGGGGGCGTTGGTAAAAGAGTCTTCGAGGGCCAGCCGGTATTTCACCGCCACGGGGGACAGCAGGTTGACGCTGACGGTGGCGCTGTCGGTGGTGGCATCCCCGTGGTTGACGAAGATCGAGGTCGGCTGGTTGGCGCTCACCGCGCGCAACTCGATGGCCTTGTAGGCCAAAGGCGAAGTGTTGCCCAGGCCGTCCGCCGACCGATACCAGATGAAATACGTCCCGACGCCGTCGCGGAACTGGGGGCTCAGGGCTTGCGGCGGGAACGGGGGCACCACATCATACCAGGTGAGTCCTGACACCGGGGCGGTGGCGTAGCCCAGGGCCCAGGAGAATGAAGCCGTGCGGGGATCGGCCACGCTGAAGTGGAGATAGACGGGAAGGACGGTGGTGGATGCCAGTTCGGCCGAGGCCGGGTTGTAGCTTTCGCGCACATAGACCGTGTTCCCGACGGGAGGGGCGGTGGCGACCAAAACGTCCATGGAGAT
>CAZKPI010000014.1:0-2478 GCA_964554555.1 uncultured bacterium | reverse complement strand
ACGGATTCGATCCAGTAGGGGTTGGAGGCATTGCGGAACTTGGCATACACGGTATGCCGGCCGCCGACCGGGTTGAGACGCAGAACAGCGGTCGGCGTGTAGGTTCGCCAGTTGGTCGACAGCTCAAATGAGGCCAGGCTGTCTTCGATCAGCATCTGGACCGCCCCGGCCGCATACAGGTCGAGGTTGAGGTCCCGGGTGATGAGAGGCTGGGAATCGGGGGTTGAGATCGTGGCGCTGGAGGGGCCGACCGCCGTGATCGTGTCGTTCAGGATCAGGTAGGCTCCCGAGGCGTCCTGGAGGCGGGCATAGACGGTCTTGGTGCCGGCCAGGTGATCGATCGTCCAGGCCTGGTTGAAGGGACTGGTCGTCAGCGGCGTGCCGGCTCCGGTGCCGAAATTGCCGTCATTCGAGAACCAGGCGGTGCGGTACGCGCCCGGGTAGAGGGTCAGCATCACACTGGTGGAGGAAGTCTGCGAGTCACCCCCATTGATGACAAGGGTCGGGGACGCGGGCGGCCGGGTGGTCGCCTGCACGTTGATCGACATCAGCTCGGTCTCGACCTGCCCGGCATTCCGGAATTTGGCGTAGATCGTGTGATACCCGGGAATCTGGGTCAGCTGGAACAGCTCCGAGGTCACGAAGGGCCGCCACAGGGCGGGGTCGTTCACCCTGGTGATGTCTTCGGTGACCAGCATCTGGCTGGCCCCCAGGGCGAAATACTTCAGGTTGACCGCATAGGTGGTGAGGGGCTGGGCATCGGTGGTGCCGAACGTGTAACTGCTCGGGCCGATGACCTGGATGCTATCGCTGGCGAAGGAGAACTCCCCGGAGGCGTTTTCATACCGGACATTGATCGTCTGCATGCCCGCCAACGGAGTCAGGCGGTAGGGGGTCCGCACCAGCGGGACGGTAAAATTCTGGTCGGGAACCGTGGAAAAATTCATGTTCTGGGCCAGCCGGTAGAATTTGGCATCGGGCGATCGCAAATCGAGAGTCACGGTGGCGGTGGCCGTGGTCTGATCACCCTCGTTGATGACGATGGTTCCACTGCCGGCGGGGGTTCCCTGCATGGTGATCTCGGCGCTGATGATCTCCGAGGTGTTGGTGGCGTCGTCGGTCAGCCTGGCATAGACCGTCTGCAGTCCATAGCCCCCCAGAACCCAGTTCGGGATGGTTTTGGGGGAGGAATAGAATGGAAAGGAGGCCGCCCCGGCGAAAGATTCGGCGTTGGAGACATAGACAAGAGCGGCACCGGTGGCTTCGACGGTCAGGGTCACCCGCAGATCGGTGGTCGTGGTGGCCCCCCCGTTGATCTTCAGCGTGGCCCCCAGGGGCGGGGTGGTATCCATGATGATGCTGGCCGAGATCGGCCCGAACTCGTTCTCCAGTTCATCGCGGAACCGGGCATAGACGGTCTTCTTGCCGTCGCCTTCCTCGAGGGTCCAGGCGTAGGGCGTGGTGAAGGTTTCCCACGTATCGCTGGCCGAGAAGGCGGAATCGTTGCGGATCTGCATGGTCGCGGCGCTGGTGCGGGCGGTGAGGTTGAGGATGACCGCCCGCTGGTTGGTCTTGGCCGCCCCGCCGTTGATCTTCATGACGACGTCCGGCCCGGTGGTGTCGAGCCCGATGGTGGCCGAGAAGATGGTGTCGGGATTGGCGCCCCCGCCCTGGAACTGGACGTAGACCGTCTTGACCCCATCGCCCGTGGAGACCTTCCAGCGACGGATTTCCGCATAGGTCTCCCAGAAGGAGTTGAAGAAATCCTTCCGGTCGGAGATCCGCATCTGGGTCGCCCCGGGATACAACAGGGTCAGAACGACATCCTGCTTGTTGGTGAATGGTTTGCCGTTGTCGATCCAGACGCCGAGGTAGCCGGCGGTGGTCGTGTTGAGCGTGATGGCATCGCTGATGACGGGGGATTCATTGCCGGCAGAGTCACGGAACTGGACGAAGACCCGCTTGGTGCCGTCGCCGGCGGCCAGGGTGTAACTGCGCAAGGTCCCGACCGATTCCCAGGGCTGGGCCGACAGGTCCTCCGAATCCCCGAGGCGCATCTCAACCGCATTGGAATAGGTCAGCGACAGCTTGACCGACGTGTTGCGGGTCTCGAAGGCCCCCTGGTCGATGGCGATGCCGAGGTAGGTGGGGCCGATCGCGCTGGTGGTGCGGGCATCCACCCCGGAATACCGGAACACCTGGCCGTCCTCACTGCGCAGGATGACGACGAAGCCGTAGCGGGAGGACGGGCTGAGGGGGGAAAGCGTGATCTCGTGGGTGGTGCCGTAACTGGAGCTGACCGGCACGGTCTGCTTGTCGGTGTCGGTGCGCCAGTATTCCAGGGAGGAGGTGCACCGCATGTTCGAGGTGAAGCTCAGCCGCAGGCTGGTCGAGGCGATCTTGTCGAGCACCACGGTCTTGAGGCTGGCCAGGGGCTTTTCGGGAAGCTGTTTCTGGCTGGAGGTGGTGATCTGGACA
>CAZKPI010000013.1:23544-23925 GCA_964554555.1 uncultured bacterium | reverse complement strand
GGTCCGGGGGTCGCAGGGCCCGGGCGTCTCCCCCTCGACGGTCAGGATGGGGGCGGCCAGCTCGCGCCGGAACACGATGTCGTGGATCTGCCGGTGGCAGAAGGCCTGGGTGTAGTGGACGAACCCGTCGATCCGGCGGGGGCCGGCGGCACGCCGGATGTCGGCCACCCGGGGCCAGACCCCGTAGGGATAGGTGTAGCCCAGGTAGCGGTCGACCAGGTCGGCAGTGTCGTCAGGCATGGCAAACTGGCGCGGGATCTCATTATACACCACCCGGGCGCCCAGGCTTTCGAGAAAATCGTGCAGGTCGGTCATGATCGGCGGCACCCCCAGCAGGCCGATGCGGAGCTGGTCGCGGCGCGGGGGGCGGGCCCGGACGGC
>CAZKPI010000013.1:20638-23534 GCA_964554555.1 uncultured bacterium | reverse complement strand
AACCGGTCGAGGTCGGCGGCGAAGCGGGCGGGGTCGCCCCCGAAATCAGATGAGGAGACCAGCCATTGGTGGTTCTCGGCGCCGGTGACGCGGTTCTCCTCCCAGGTCAGCCGGTCGAGTTCCGCCAGGGAGCGGCGCAGGGGGGCCAGGGTCCGGCCCATCGCCGCGGCCGCCGCGGGGGTGGTTCCCAGGGCGGCGCAGAAGCGGTCGATCTCCTGCCGCAGGGCTTCCCGGGATGGCGGGCAGGGGAAGGAAAAGGTATGCACCTCGGCCAGGCCCGGCAGGAGGGTCTCCATCATGGCGTGGGTGTTCGAGCAGTCGCCCCCCGTGACGAAGATGCCGCCCCGGATGCCCGCCGTCCGCAACAGACCGTACAGGCCCCGGATCCAGGAACAGCAGGTGCGGGGGAACCCTTCCGCCTCGGCCCGCCGGACGAACCAGCCGGGGTCCCCCGACCGGACGAACAGGTTGTTCAGGTCGATGACCCGGCGGCCGGCCGCCAGGGGGACCTCCAGCGGGATGGTGGAGGTTATGCCCAGGGCGTCTGGCGGGAATGGCGGGAGCGCAGGTGTCGGTTCAGGCATGAGCCAAGCAGGTGCAGGGGGGCCAGGAGGGCGCGGAACAGGGATGGCGGCCAGCGGCGGGCCCGGGCGAGAGCCACCCAGCCCGGGGCGTGCCGGCAGTACCACGCGATGAAGGTGCGACCGGCCGGGAACGGCACCAGCCATTCCCGGCGAAGAGTGCGGAAGGCCTCGAGGGCCCCGGGGCGCCCCTCGTAGGCGAAGCCGGCCAGGAAGCAGAGGGCCGACCGGTTCTCCCGCTCAAAGGAGGCGACATACTGGGGGGCGGCGATATACAGGTCCTTCCGCGCTTCCCGGGCCTCCTCCATGCGTTCGAGGTAGACCAGGCAGGTGTACCGCTGGTCGAGCAGGGTCAGGTCGTCAGGGCAGATCTCCAGGCCCTGGTTGATGCAGACGAGGGCCCGCTCGAAGAACGACCGGCCCAGGAGCGTGCCCAGGCGCAGTCCCTGGTCGAGGAACTCAGAGGCCCCGGCCACCAACAGCTTGAACTTGTGCTCCAGGAACTCGATCCTGGCCTCCTGGACCCGCTTGTCGCGCGCATCAATGCGGGTGGCCTCGTCGATCAGGCGCTGGGCCGGCTTGAACTCCCGGCGGCTGGCCAGAACCCTGGCCTTCAGAAGCAGGCCGGGAATGAACTGGGGGTTGCCCAACAGGAGCAGGTCGAGGGCGGCGATGGTCTCGTCCTTCTCGCCGCGGTCGAACATTTCCTGGATCCGCCGCATCTCGACCTCGAGGTCGGCCGGTACCGACCGGATCTCGAGCAGTTCGGGGGTGGGGGAGGGGGTTTCCTCCTCCTCGCCTTCCGCGTCTTTCTTCGCCTTGGCGTCGGCCGGCTCCTCGGCGTAGACTTCTTCGATGAGGCGGGAGAGTTCGGCCGCCTCAGCCTGGTTGCGCAGTTCCTTGTGACAGCGGAACATGCCGGTCAGGGCCCCCAGGGCGCGGGGCGAGACCTCATGGGCCAGCTGGTAGATGCGCAGGGCCTCGCGGTAGAGGTCCTCGAGGGTCTGGCGGTTCTCCTTTTCGATGCGGTCGCGGTGGAGGGCGTCCATTCCTTCCAGGGATTCGGCGAACACCTGCAGTTTCTGGCGGGCCGCCTCCATCACGTTGTTCCCTTCCACCAGCAGGGAGTCGTAGTAGATCCGGCGGGCGGTCTCGAGCATCCGCTGGACCTCGGGATGCCGCTGGACCCAGACCGCCACCTGGGTCATGAAGTCCCAGGCCTCCCGGTTCCGGCCCTGGCGGTTGAGCTCGGTGAAGATGCGCTGGATGAAATCGAAGGCGGGCGGCTTGGCGGGGCCAAAGGAGTCTTTCAACAGCTCCATGCCGGCCGGGAAGGCATTCCGGACGACGAGCTGGAGGATCTTGTTCTCGATCGGGGAAAAGGTGACTTCCATGAAACTCAACTGCGGAAGTGGATCTTCACGGCGTTTCCGGAAACGATCTCGATCTTCTCCACGAGGGCGGCGGCGAAGTGTTGTTTCTCCTCGGGGGGGAGGAACTCGACGAAGTTCTTCAGGTCCTGGAACAGGTGCTTCACGCGGGACGCGGTCAGGGTCTCGCCCAGCAGTTTCCGGGCCAGCTGTCGGCCTTTCGGGCGGGACAGCAGGCGGCCCATCTCGGCCCACAGGACCTCTTCGAGGGCATGGGCAGGGATGCCGCTGGCACAGCCGGTCGGACACGAGAACAGGCCGTTCTGCAGGGTCATCTTGCCGAAGCAGAGCCCGCAGAACAGGAACGGTTCGAGATAGGCCGGATGGATGTCCTGAGGCATGGGCTCCACTTTACCGGAGGCCCCGGACAAAAGCAATCAGGGAGGTCGGCTTGAAACCCGCGAGGAAGCCGGACGGCTGTCCTTCGGGCTGGCTTCGGGGAACCGGGCGGCCCTTCCCGGCGGCGATGGCCCGCCGACAGCGGCCGTCCGGCGCCCCTCGGGCCGCGCCCCGTGGGATGGGGCCAGGTTCAGGAGTGGTGTCGGCGGCCCCGGTTCCGGCGGCACTGCCGGCCGTAATGGGAAAGGTCGTGCAGGCGGTCCCGCTGGGGGGCGGGCGTCCGTTCCTGGCGGCCCAGCCAGAACCAGGTCCCGATCAGGACCAGGGCGGCCGACACGAACCCGGTCACGAAACCGGTCAATGAGTGCGCGCTGTGCATGGTTGCTCATTCCCCTCCGACATGATCTGTGGAACAGGTGTCGGCAGGAGGCGGGGTTTCGTTAACCGGCGGTGTTCAGCGGCGCTGGGAAGCCGCGATGTGGATGAGGATCCGGAGGATGGCCAGGAACAGGTTGAGGAAATCGAGATACAGTTCGACGGTGGCGA
>CAZKPI010000013.1:0-20628 GCA_964554555.1 uncultured bacterium | reverse complement strand
GGATGTACTCGTCGTCCCGGAACTTGTGCATGATGTTCGACATGTCGTAGGCGGTGAACCCGAGGAAGGTGATCACCGACAGGATGGCCAACCCGAGGCCCAGACCGGCGCCGCCGACGAACACGTTGACGATGCCGCCGAGGATGATGACGAACAGGCCGGCGACCAGGAAGGCCTGCAGGCCGGAGAAATCCTTGCCGGTGATCAGCACGAAACCGGCCACCGCGAAGAAGCTCAGGGCCGCCAGAACGAAGGCCTGGGCCACGATGCCGGGGAAGGCGGCGCCCGCCATGGCGACGCCGGGGCCGATCATCAGGCCGTTCATGAACGCGTACCCATACAGCAGGGCCACGTTGATGCCGGGGACGTGCCGTTTCCACATCAGGACGAAATACAGGGCGAGGTTGAGGATGATCGCGGGCAGGACGAAACCCGGGCCCAGGCCCTTGCCGACGCTGGTGCCGCAGGCGGTCAGGAAGACGGCGATGCCGAAGTAGGGAAGGACCGCGGTGGTGAACTTCACCTGGCTCATGCCGGTCCAGGTCACCCCGGTGGAGACGTTGTCATGGCCGGCTGGCGATAGGGTCTCGTTCTCGTAGCGGTCGATGTAGCTCATGGGTGCGCTCCTCGATGGTCTCTTGCCAGCCAGTGTACCACAACCCGCCCCCTGAGCAAATGCCCCGCAACCACGATCAGGAATTCTCCCTCAGCGATCCCATGCTTCTCCGAAGACCAGGGATTTCCGCAGGCCATGGCCACATCGACGAATCCGATGGAGGTTGCCGGGAAACCCGCTTCAGATCGCATGGTAAAAATGGCTGAGCGCCCAGCCACGGGCTTATGGAGAGCCCAGGAGCAGGGAGGCCAGACCTCAGGGGTGAGAGAAGGCAGGGCTGGCAAATGGCTTCCGGCAACTCTGCCTGGGGCAGGGGAGGCCCCCGGGTCGGCCCCGCCGAATGGCGGTTGAGGGGTTGTTCGAAAACCGGCGGGGATCTTCAGGGGGCGGGAGGCTGGTTGGCACCTGAATCCCCGGCGGGCGGCCATCGGGTTTCGGCCGGTCCCTCGATGCCAAGGCGGGCCCCGACTTGCGGGGCCCGCCTTGGCGTGGCTGGCGCGCCCTTCACCGGGCGCCCGATGGGAGAGGCGCTATTCCTGCATCAGGCATCCTTCCAGGTGACGGAGGTCGTCCGATGACAGGCGCAGGGTCTTTTCGTAGCGATTGACAATGCGTTGGCAGAAGGGGCAGTGGGGAGCCTTGATCCGGTAGAGGGCCATCAGCTCTTGCGCAGACATGGAAGACCTCCTTGGTGGAATCCTTTCCTAAACAGATTATCGGCAGAATCCCGGTTTTTCGTGAGAGGGTTCCGCACGGTCGAACCGGGTGCCCACCAAGGGCTCGGTCATGGACGAAGCTGGGGGTATGTTCTGTCACGGCTTTGGGGCTATCGGGAAGTCTCAGGGGAAAAACCACCAAGACATCAGTGATGGCGGGCCAGGCCTCACTGGATGGGGTACACAGCGGCCTGTGGCGGATACGCCTTGGCTCTGGATTCCGACGGAAAAGGCCCAGCCCCGCGGGGGCCGAAACCAGCTGGTCGGACTTGGTTCTGGGCCCGTATGGAAAAGGCCCTTGCCGGGTTTTCCTGCCACAGCCTGACCGATGCCGGCTGGTTTCGATTTACATAATAATTGTGGTGTGAACGATAGCGCAGGCCAGGGGGGGCTGGGACACGGGTTTTTCCTCATCCCTGGCCTGGAAACCGGCGGGGGGAATTCCCCGGAGATGCTCCGGCGGAACAGGACAGCGTGGGGGTGGGGTACAAACGAAAAACCCCGCTTTTGGCGGGGTTTCGGGCGGGCCTCTGGCCCGGAAGGGCTCAGTGCTGTTCGTCGGAAACGGGCAGAATGTCAACCCAGTGGCGGTTCTTGCGGTGGGCGAACTTCACCTTGCCGTCGGCGAGGGCAAAGAGGGTGTCGTCCTTGCCGATGCCGACGTTCTTGCCGGCGTTGATCGGGGTGCCCCTCTGCCGGACCAGGATGTTCCCGGCCTTCACAATTTGGCCGTCGAACCGCTTGGCACCGAGGTGCTGGGGATTGCTGTCCCGACCGTTGGTGGATGAACCCTGTCCTTTTTTGTGTGCCATGTCTCAAAACCCCTTTCGCTCGTCAGTTCACGATGCGGATATGCGTTGGATGCTCCCTGGCCAGTTTTTCGAAACCGAAGCGGAAGACCCTGGCGATGGCTGTCAGTTCGGGCTCCCGGCTCTCGTTCACGACGACCTGGACATCACAGATACCTTCCTCGAAGGTGCCTTCCACGGAGGCCTGCACCTCTTTTTCCATCCCTCCGATCATGGTGTGGACCAGTGAGGACACCGCGGCACACACCAGATCTTTTCCCTTCCCGGCCGCCCCGCAGTGCCCGGTGACCCGGAGCCGGAGGCGCGACCGTTCTGGAGGAGGGAAGAAGACCTCCACCATCGGTCAGCCGATGATGGAATCGATCTGGACGGTGGTGTAGGCCTGCCGGTGCCCGTACTTGCGGCGGTAGTTGGTCTTGTTTTTGTATTTGAGGCCGATGACCTTTTTGCCGCGAGCGTGGGAGAGGACCTTGGCCTTGACCTCGACGCCCTTCAGATACGGCTGTCCGACCTGGATCTTCTCACCAGTCTTCACCATCAGGACCTTGTCGATGGTGAAGGTGGCATTGGGAGCCAGTTCGAGCTTTTCGCACTGAACCCGGGTTCCCTTTTCGACCGGGAATTGCCTTCCACCCAATTCGATGACTGCAAACATGGTTTACCCCCTGAAAATATAGAAGAGAAATTTACCTTACCACAGAAGACAGCCTGAGTCAAGGCTCTCGTTCGCGCCTGATGGAGGGGGTGAGGACAACGGGATACCCTCTGGAAGGGATTTTGGCCATCGGCGTCGGGTGGAAATGGCCTGAACGGGGAGCCCCATCGGGGACAAGGGACCCCTTGGGAGGGCCGTTCCGGACGCTACATCTCGTCCAGGTCGATCATCTTCATGAGCATGCGAAGATGAACGGGCAGGGGGGGAAGCGGGTTCCCGGCCATGGTGAACTTCACGGCCTCCGCGAGGGCGATTCCGGCTTCGCCAAGAAACAGTTTTCCCAGGTCGGGTGTGGCCTGGTTGGGGGAGCCGAGGTATCCGTCGACGGCGCCCATCTCCTGGTAGGAGAAGTTTCCTTTCAGGATTTCCCAGGCGGGAGTGGCGCGCACGGGTGGGAGGCCGGCGAGGCGGTCCTGGCGGACCAGGCTGTCGTCGAGGGCGAGGAGGGCGGCGGTTTCCTTGACGTCGGCGTGGATTTCCTGTTCGGGGAGGAGGCCCAGGCTCCGCAGGTGGTCGGCGAGTTTCTCGTTTGGGGAGAAGGCCCACAGGGGCATGGGATCGAAGGCATGGAAGCTGGGGAGCTTGTTGAGGTCTTCCAGGGCCACTTCGATGGCCTTGAGGGCCTCGGGGCTGATGGTCATGGTGACGGTGAAGAACCACTGGAACCCTTCGCGCTGGAAGGCCTGGCCGATCTCGTAGACGAGGTCGGAGAAGGTGCGGGCGCCGACGGGGATGTTGGCGGGGAACCCGGCGCTGACCTGGCATGGGGTAAATGGGAAGGTTGGGGCCACGAGGGGGGTGGGGGGGGGGGGGGGGGTGGGGCCGGCCTTCTTGGGGGGGGGGGTGGCCTCAAAGGCGATGGCCTCGGCCAGGAAGCCCTTGGTGCCGACGGGGAGGTGACTGCCGTGCTGTTCGATGGAACCGAGGGGAAGGAGGATGGGGGTGGTTTCCCGGTCGTGGGAGGCAATTTCCTGGGCGGTAAGGGTGGCGAGGTTCATCGTAGGGCATGGTATCCGTTCGTTTTCGACCTGTCAAACCCTCGAACAGCCCATCCGCGGCCGTTTCCTACCCACAAATAGTCTGATAATATATATTATGTAAACCAAGAAGAGGGGAAGGGGGTGGCCGTGGGGGGCTAGGTTCGGGAGCGGTTCCGTCCTGGCCTCCCCTGTGCCTGCACCCACATGTCTCAAATCCCGGGTTCCTCGCGGATGCCCCCACATCGCTGATATCCTCGTCCCCCGTGGTTCTGGCCTCTTCTCACCTCGATGATCAAGGTTGTCCTGACCTTGGGCCCGAAGTCCGGTTGGCCTTTTCCTTTTATCCGGGTTGCCCTTGTCCATTGCCTGGGGGCTTGATGATGGTCTTTCCAGAGGCTCCGAACCACCGTTCAGAGGCTCCGAACCACCGTTGATACCGGGTCGAACGACTGAACCAGGCAACAGACAGGAAAATTTGGTTATGTGTCCCCGCCATTCCCGGTTCCGGTAGTATAATTCCTTCCGTCTCTCGGGTGGCCGTCTGGCGACCGGGCAATCTCTGGAATATGGGGGTTAAAGATGTCAGCCGTTTCTGGGATGAAGTGCATGCAGTGCGGGAAGGAATTCGCTCCCGCCCCCGATCGGTACGTTTGCGATGTCTGCGGCATTGATGGCATTCTCGACGTTCTGTACGACTATTCGAAGGTCAAGTTGTCCCGGGCCGACCTCGAAAGGAATCCTGACCGGTCCCTCTGGCGATACCGGGCGATGCTCCCCCTCCGGCAGGAGACCCCCGTATCGCCCCTCCAGGTCGGATGGACCCCTTTGTACCCCCTGCCCCGCTACCACAAAGAGCACGGAATCAACGTTCTGCTCAAGGATGACGGCCGCAACCCCACCGCCTCTCTGAAAGACCGTGCCTCCGCGGTTGGCGTGGCCATGGCCGTTGAGGCCGGGGCCAAAGCCATTGCCGCCGCCTCGACCGGGAACGCCGCGAGTTCGCTGGCCGGGTTCGCCGCCTCGATCGGCATGCGGACCTTCATTTTCGTCCCCAAGCGGGCCCCCAAGGCCAAGATCGCCCAACTGCTCGTGTACGGGGCCAACACCGTCGTGGTCGATGACACCTACGACCGGGCCTTCGAGCTGTCGGTCGAGATCAGCCGCCGCCTCGGCTTCTACAACCGCAACTGCGCCTACAATCCCTACTGCGTCGAGGGCAAGAAGACCGTCGCGTTCGAGATGTGGGAACAGAACGGGTTTCGGGTTCCCGACCGGGTGTATGTCTCCATCGGGGATGGCTGTATCACTTCGGGCATCTACAAGGGGTTTTACGATTTGCGGCAGTTGGGGCTGACCGATCGCCTTCCCCGCATCATCGGGGTCCAGGCGGCCACCTGCAATCCGGTCGAGGTGGCCTTGCGGACAGGCGTTTTCACCCCGCAGGCCGGCAACACCATTGCCGATTCCATCGCCGTCGGGATCCCCCGCAACCGCCTCAAGGCCATGCGAGCCCTGAAGGAGAGCAAGGGTGACTGCATTTCGGTGACCGATGACGCCATCAAGGCCGGGCTGGTCGAGATGCCCCGGCAGACCGGCGTGTTCGGCGAGCCGGCCGGCGTGACCTCCTGGGCGGGCTTCCAGAAGGATCTTGCCGCCGGGAAGATCGGCAAGGGCGAAACCGTCGTTGTCCTCATTACCGGCAATGGCCTGAAGGATATCGAGTCGGCCATTTCGGTCTGCCAGTTGCCCACCCCGCTGGCCCCCGACCTGGCGACCATTGAAGCCCACGTCAAGGGCTTGTCCGCCCGGGGCTGACCGGGAGGGTCCGGCCTTTTCGTTCCACCTCCCAAGGTTCCCGCCTGGGATTGGCGCTTCCCCCCGACGTTTTGCCGGGAAGAGGCCGTTGTCGGCTGGCCTTTGGAGGGGCAACGGTTGAAACGGGGTTGTCGCGGATGAACGCCGATCACCGCGGATGAGGGCGGGCGACTGCCGCGGGCATGCCGGCCGAGGGCGGGCCGTTCTGCCCCATCGACCAGCGCACGAACATTATGTAAACCCAGGAGCCCAGTGGGGGGAAAATCCGGGGTCTGCAGGGGGCGAAAACCCTCGAATGATCCTGGATCCAGAGCGGCCAAGCCCTCTTCCCGCCCGGGTATCCCGGGGGCCTCTCCGGCGCCCTCCCTTCAATCCTGGTTTCCGGGGGTTTTGACGATCCTCCCAGAGAAGAGTATACTCCCCCCCGTTTTCCGACTTCTCAGGGAAGGGCAACCATGACGGCAACTATTCTAGATGGTTCGGCAACCGCCAAGGCGATCCGGGAGGAACTCAAAGGCCAGGTCGATTCCCTGCGGCAGAGGGGGGAAATCCCGCCCGGGCTGGCCGTGGTTCTCGTCGGCGACGACCCCGCCTCCCGCGTCTATGTCGACCAGAAGCAGAAGGCATGCGACAAGGCGGGGTTTTATTCCATCATGAGCAAGTTCCCGGCGGCCACGACCGAAGCCGAACTGCTCGGGCAGATCGACCGGCTGAACACCAACTCCGCCATCCACGGCATCCTCGTCCAGGTACCGCTTCCCAAACATATTGACGAGTCCCGCGTCATGCATGCCATTGATCCCCGCAAGGACGTCGACGGGTTCCACCCCGTCAACGTCGGGAAGCTGATGCTCGGCCAGGATACTTTCTTCCCCTGCACGCCCCTTGGCTGTCTCGAGCTCCTCAAGCGCTACCAGGTCCCCATCCAGGGGAAACGGGCCCTGGTCGTCGGCCGCAGTAACATCGTCGGGAAGCCGGTGGCCATGATGCTCCTGCGCGAGCATGCCACCGTGACGATCGCCCATTCCCGCACCGCTGACCTGCAGGGCGAGATCGGCCGCGCCGACATCGTGGTCGCCGCCATCGGCAAGCCCGAGTTCGTGAAGGGTGCCTGGCTGAAGGAAGGCGCGGTCGTGCTGGACGTCGGGATCAACGAGGTCCCCCACCCCACCGCCCCCGGTCAGCGGCACCTGGTCGGCGATGTCGAGTTCGCCGCCGCCCGGGAGCGCGCCGGCTGGATCACGCCTGTTCCCGGCGGGGCCGGCCCGATGACGATCGCCATGCTCCTGCAGAACACGTTGAAAGCACGGAACCAGCTGGTTTCCGCCCAGTAGAACCCCACCATCATCACCCAACGGAGGAACCGCCTCGTGAACCAGGACGTTTTGTTGATGACCCCGGGCCCCGTGACCCTCGATTCCGAGATCCTGCTGGCGGGGGCCCAGCCCCTGCGGCATCACCGCACCAACGATTTCGCCCCCCTCTACGCCGACTGCGTGGCGCGCCTGAAGCGGCTGTTCAAGACGAAGCACCACCTCTTTCTGACGCATTCCTCGGGCACCGGCGGCATGGAAACCGCCATTGCCAACCTGTTCCACCCTGGCGAGAAGGTCCTGACCGTCGAGACCGGTGCCTTCGGCGAGCGGTTCACCCAGATCGCCAAGGCCTTCCGGCTCGAGGCGGTCCCCCTGAAATACCCCTGGGGCCACGGCGCCAAGGTCGAGGACATCGAGCGGATGCTGAAACAGCATCCCGACATCAAGGGGGTGACGGTCACCTTCAACGAGACCTCGACCGGGGTCCACAACAAGCTCGAGCCCATCGGCAAACTGCTCCACGACCGCGGCGTGCTGTTCATCACCGACGGGGTGTCTGGCATCGGCGCCCTGCCGTTCGACATGGACGGCTGGCATGTCGACTGCGCCGTCAGCGCCTCGCAGAAGGGCTTTCTGGCGCCCCCGGGCGTCGGCATGGTCGCCCTGTCGGAGCGCGCCTGGGCGAAGGTGCAGAAGGTCGAGTGCCACGGGTTCTACTACGACCTGAAGCACTACAAGAAGAACCAGGACCTCGCCATCCCCAGCTTCCCCTGGACGCCCGCCATTTCGGTCATGTTCTCGCTGGCCGCCGCCCTCGAGCGCATCGAGAAGATGGGCATCGACCGGGTCTGCGCCCATTACGGCAAACTGGCCGACGGACTGCGGGCGGCCCTGGGCGCCCTGGGCCTCGAAATCTTCACCCAGCCTGACGTGCGGTCGAACGTGCTGACCGTCATCAACGCCCCCGCCGGCATCCATCCCTCCAAGATCGTGCGCGAGATCCGCGACTCGTACGGGGTGCTGATCGCGGGCGGGCAGGGGGAGATCACCGACAAGGTGTTCCGCATCACCACGATCGGGGCGATCGGTGAGAAGGAAGTGATCGCGACGGTCGGCCTGCTCGAGCTGGCTCTGCAGAAGCTCGGGTATCTGAAGGAGCTGGGCAGGGGGGTCACCGCCACCCTGCAGAGCTTCGCCAAGGCCGGCTAGACGCCGGAGATTCCACGGGAACGCGCTTCGCGGCCCAGGCTGCGAAACAGGTTTGATCAGACCGAGACAAGGAGAAAAGGATGAAGAAGACCCCATTGAGTGCCGTTCACGAGAAACTGGGCGCGCGCATGGTCGAGTTCGCCGGTTTTTCCATGCCCGTGCAGTATACGGGCATCATCGAGGAGCACACCGCGGTCCGGACGAAGGCCGGGCTGTTCGACCTGTTCCACATGGGTGAATTCTGGCTGACCGGCCCCGACGCGCTGAAGAACGTGCAGAAGGTCATCACCCAGGATGCGGAGGCGCTGTCCGACCGGCAGATCGCCTACACGCCGATGTGCCGGCCCGACGGTTCGATTGTCGATGACCTGCTGGTGTACCGCTGGAATGCGGAGAAGTTCTTTTTGGTGGTCAACGCCTCGAACATGAAGAAGGATTTCGACTGGATCAAGTCGCAGTTGTCGGGCAACTACGAGTTCGAGGATCACTCCGAGAAGACCGGGCTGATCGCCATCCAGGGGCCGCTGGCGCAGGAGATCCTGCAGAAGCTGACGCGGCAGAACCTGAAGGCGGTCAAGTTCTACTGGTTCACCAGCGGCGTCGTGAATGGGGTCAACTGCATCATCAGCCGCACCGGCTACACGGGTGAAGACGGCTTCGAGCTGTACTTCCCTGCCGAGAAGTCCGAGATGATGTGGAACGCGCTGATGGAGGCCGGCAAACCGCTCGGCCTCCAGCCGATCGGCCTGGGCGCCCGCGACACCCTGCGGCTGGAAGCCCGTCTGATGCTGTATGGCAACGACATCCACGACCAGACCACCCCGATCGAGGCGAACCTCGACTGGACCGTCAAGTTCGCCAAGGGGCCGTTCAACGGCTCGGACGTGCTGAAGAAGCAGAAGGAGGGCGGCACCCAGAAGACCCTGGTGGGCTTCGAGATGGGCAAGGGTCCCGCGCCCCGGCACGGCTACGCGATCTTCAGCGGGGGGAAGAAGGTCGGCGAGGTCACCTCGGGCACCATGTCCCCCACCCTGCAGAAGAACATCGGCCTGGGCTACGTTCCGCCGTCGCTGAAGGAGATCGGCAAGACCTTCGAGGTCGAGATCCGCGGGAAGATGTACCCGGCCACGGTTATCCAGACCCCCTTCTACGTGAGGAAGAAAGACAAATGACCATGACCCACCTGCACCAGACCGACCCCCAGATCTTTGACATCGTCAAGCGTGAGCGGCGGCGGCAGATGTCCCAGCTCGAGCTGATCGCCTCCGAGAACTTCGTGTCCGAGGCCGTCCTCGAGGCCCTTGGCTCGGTGTTGACCAACAAGTATGCTGAAGGGTATCCGGCCAAGCGGTACTACGGCGGCTGTGAGGTGGTCGACGAGGCCGAGAACCTGGCCCGCGACCGGGCGAAGAAGCTGTTCGGGGCGGACCACGCCAACGTCCAGCCCCATTCCGGCAGTCAGGCCAACCTGGCCGTCTACATGTCGGTGCTACAGCCCGGCGACACGTTCCTGGGCATGAACCTGCAGAACGGCGGACACCTGACGCACGGCAGTCCGGTCAACTTCAGCGGCATCCTGTACAAGGTCGTGCCGTACGGCGTCGATGACAAGAATGAAGTCATCGACTACGACGCCCTCGAAAAGATGGCGGTGGAGCACAAGCCGAAGATGATCATGGCGGGGGCCTCGGCCTATCCGCGGGTCATCGACTTTGCCCGGTTCCGGAAGATCTGCGACAAGGTCGGGGCCGTCTTCGTCGTCGACATGGCCCACATCGCGGGCCTGGTGGCGACCGGACTGCACCCCAGCCCGGTGCCGCACGCCGACTTCGTCACCTCCACCACGCACAAGACCCTGCGCGGGCCGCGCGGCGGCATGATCCTGTGCAAGGAGAAATACGCCAAGCAGTTGGACAAGCTGATCTTTCCCGGCATCCAGGGCGGGCCGCTGATGCACGTGATCGCCGCCAAGGCGGTGGCCTTCCATGAGGCCCTCCAGCCCGCCTTCCACGACTACCAGCGGAAGGTGCTGGCCAACGCGGCGGCCCTGGCCAAGGCCCTGCAGGAGAAGGGCTTCCGGCTCGTCTCGGGCGGGACCGACAACCACCTGATGCTGGTCGACCTGCGCAACAAGAACCTGACCGGGAAGGTCGCCGAGAAGGCGCTCGACCTGGCGGGCATCACGGTCAACAAGAACACCATTCCGAACGACCCGCAGTCGCCGTTCGTGACTTCGGGCCTGCGCCTGGGGACGCCCGCCGTGACGACCCGCGGCCTGGGCGTGCCGGAGATGAAGGAAATCGCCGGCCTGATCGACCGCGCCCTGTCGGCGGCCGAGGACCTGGAGAACCTGAAGAAGGTGAAGGCGGACGTGCAGAAGCTGTGCGACCGGTTCCCCTTCTACCAGATGGACTGAACCACCCCGGACGCGCCGGCGGCGCGTCCGACGTCGAACGTACAACTTGGACAAAGGAGAAAACCATGGTTCCGACGAATTACAAATACACCAAGGATCACGAGTGGGCGAAGATGGAAGGCAAGAAGGTCGTGATGGGCGTGACCGACTACGCCGCCAAGCAGTTGGGCGACATCGTTTTCGTCGACATGCCCCAGGTGGGCACCAAGGTCGAGGCGGGCAAGACGATGGGGGTCATCGAGTCGGTGAAGACGGTGTCCGACCTGTTCTCCCCGGTGAGCGGGAAGATCGTCAAGCGCAACGACGCCATCGAGGGCGACCCCGCGCTGGTCAACCAGGACCCGTTCGGCAAGGGCTGGCTGGTCGAGATCGAGATGGCCAACCCGGCCGAGTTTGACCGCCTGCTGAGCCCCAAGGACTACGAAGACCACGTCGCCCACAGCGGGCACTGACCCGGACGGAGGAAGCATGTCCAGTTACGTTCCCAACACCGATCTCCAGGTGAAGGAGATGCTGGAGGCGATCGGGGTTAAGGCGATCGATGACCTGTTTGCCGAGATTCCGGCGGCGGTGCGCCTGAACCGCGCCCTCAACCTGCCGAAAGGTCTGAGCGAGCCGGAGACCCTGCGCAAACTCGCCGACCTGGCCGACCAGAACCTCTCCACCCAGGAGGCCGTCTCCTTTCTCGGAGGCGGCTGTTACGACCACTACATCCCGTCCGCCGTCAACCACCTGCTGTTGCGCGGCGATTTCTTCACGGCCTACACGCCCTACCAGGCTGAGATTTCGCAGGGCACCCTGCAGGCGATCTACGAGTTCCAGAGCCTGATGTGCGCCCTGACCGGCATGGACCAGGCGAACGCCTCGATGTACGAGGGCGGCACGGCGCTGGCCGAGGCGGTGGCCATGGCCCAGACCCAGACCGGGCGCCACCGGATCCTCCTGCTGGAGACCGTCCATCCCGAGTACCGGCAGGTGGTCGAGACCCTGATGCCCAGCCTCGGGGCGAAGCTGGTGACCGTACCCATGGAGGAAGGGGCCACCGACCCCGCCCGCGTGGCCGAGAAGCTCGACGACCAGACGGCGGCGGTGGTGGTGCAGTATCCCAATTTCTTCGGCCGCATCGAGGAACTCGACGAGATCTCGGCGGCGGCCAAGCGCGCGGGGGCCCTGCTGGTGGTGGCGGCCAACCCCCTCGCCCTGGGTCTGCTCAAGCCCCCCGCTGAGTTCGGCGCCGACATCGTGTGCGGCGAGGGCCAGACGCTGGGCATCCCGATGAGCTATGGCGGCCCGTTCCTGGGTTTCCTGGCGGCGAAGAGCGCCCTGCTCCGGAAGATGCCCGGCCGGATCGCCGGCTGTACCACCGACAACCGCCGCCAGCGCGGGTTCGTGCTGACCCTGCAGGCCCGCGAACAGCATATCCGGCGCGAGAAGGCGACCAGCAACATCTGCTCGAATCAGGCGCTGATGGCCCTGGCGGCGACGATCTACCTGTCGCTCCTCGGCCAGCACGGCGTGCGGACGGTGGCGCGGCAGTGCTTCCAGAAAGCGCACTATCTGCGGCGGGAGCTGGAGAAGGTGCCGAAGCTGACCTTCCCCTGCAACGGCCCGTTCTATCACGAGTTCGTGGTCGAGATCCCCGACGCGAAGAAGGTCCTCGACAAGCTGGCCAAGGAAGGGATCTTCGGCGGCATCGCCCTGAAGCGGTGGTTCCCGGCGCTGACCAACCACGTCCTGGTGGCGGTGACCGAGAAGCGCACCGTGGAGGAGATGAACCTCTACTGCCAACTCCTGGGAGGACTGCTCGCATGATTTCCACCTCCGAACCCCTCATCTTCGAGATGTCCCAGCCGGGGACGACCGGCTTCACCTTCCCCGAGCTCGGTTTCGACGAGATCGACCCGGCCGACCACATTCCCGCCAAGTTCCTGCGGCAGGAACTGCCCCTGCCCTCGGTGGCGGAGATCGATGTGGTGCGGCATTTCACGCGGCTGTCGCGCAAGAACCACGCGGTGGACGTCGGGTTCTACCCGCTGGGGTCCTGTACGATGAAGTACAACCCCAAAATCAACGAGGACGCGGCGCGTCTGCCGGGGTTCGCCGGCCTGCACCCGTACCAGCCCGAATCGACGGTGCAGGGCGCCCTGGCCCTGATGAAAGATCTGGAGAACGCGCTGTGCGAGATCACCGGCATGGACGCCTTCACCCTCCAGCCGGCGGCCGGCGCCCACGGCGAGCTGACCGGTCTGCTGTTGATCAAGGCCTATCATGACAAGAAGAAGAACAGGAAGACCAAGATCCTGATCCCCGACTCGGGGCATGGCACCAACCCGGCCAGCTCGGCCCAGTGCGGCTACGAGGTGGTCAACATCAAGTCGAACGCGCAGGGCGGGGTCGACCTCGAGGACCTCAAGAGCAAGCTGTCGCCCGAGGTGGCCGGCCTGATGCTGACCAATCCCAACACGCTGGGGCTGTTCGAGCCTGACGTGGTGAAGATCGCCGAGCTGGTCCACGGCGTCGATGGTCTGCTCTACTATGACGGCGCCAACCTGAATGCCATCATGGGCTGGACGCGGCCGGGCGACATGGGCTTCGACGTCATGCACGTCAACGTGCACAAGACGTTCTCGACCCCGCACGGCGGGGGCGGGCCGGGGGCGGGGCCGGTCGGCTGTAAGAAGCACCTGGCGCCGTTCCTGCCCTGTCCGCGGATCCTGTTCGACGGCAAGAAGTACAAGCTCGAGACCAAGGCCAGGGAGTCGGTCGGCATGGTGCGGACCTTCGTTGGCAGTTTCGGCGTGCTGGTGCGGGCCTACACCTACATCGTGCAGTTGGGGGCCGAGGGGCTGAAGGAAGCCTCCTCCCACGCGGTGCTGAACGCCAACTACCTGCTGGCGCGGCTGAAGAAGCACTTCCTCCTGCCCCACGACCGGTTCTGCAAGCACGAGTTCGTGCTGTCGGGCAAGCCCCAGGCGGCCAAAGGCGTGAAGACGCTCGACATCGCCAAGCGTCTGCTCGACTACGGGTTCCACGCCCCGACCGTCTATTTCCCGCTCATCGTCGAGGAGGCCATCATGATCGAGCCGACCGAGACGGAGAGCAAGAAGACCCTCGACCTGTTCGTCGATGCGCTCCTGAAGATCCTGCAGGAGATCGAGACGAACCCCGAGCTGGTCAAGACCGCCCCCCACACCACCCCGGTGGGCCGCCTGGACGAGGCGACGGCCGCGCGCAAGCCGGACATCAACTTCTTCCAGCGTCCGGCCGGGGCCTAGGGACGCGGGGACATCACGGATGCCCACGGATGGCCGCGGATGAGCCCGACCCTGCCGGAGCGATCCCCGGGTCGGGATCATCCGCGGCCGTCCGGCCGCGGCGCCGAAAGCGGGAAGGGTCCCCTGGCCGCCGCGGACGGCGGGAGGCGCCGTCGGGTTCGGGCAACGCCAGGAGCCGGCCATCCGGCCAGGCCTGGGGTCTGTTCCCGGGGTGACTCGCCGGCCCGCTTTGGTCCGGTTCCGAATCGCACACGCAGGGAGGCCTTCGCATGACCGACCAACCGGCCGCGCCGGGGAGCGTCACGGTCTGTCTGCCCGACCCTGTCCACCATCTGCTGGCCGAGATTCTGAGCTTGTTCCACAAGCAGAAGGACGAGGCCGGGGATGTATGGATCGTCGGGGGAACGATCCGCGACCTGCTGTTGGGCAAGGGTCAGGTGTTCGACCTCGACCTGGCGGTCAGCCGGAGCCCGATCGGGCCGGCCCAGCGGGTGGCCCGGAGCAAGGATGCGGGGTTTGTGGTGCTCGACAAGGAGCGCGAGGTGGCGCGGATCGTCAAGGCCCTGGAAGGCGGGGTGGTGACGGTTGACTTCGCCCGCTACCGCGCCCCGACCATCGAGGACGATCTGCGGGACCGGGACTTCACGATCAACGCTCTGGCGATCAAACTGGCCTGGCCTCTGCTGGCGCGAAACCTGGAGGTCTACGACCCCCTGGGCGGGGTGGCCGATCTGCGGGCCGGCCGACTGCGGCCGTGCGCCGACCATCTGTTCCGTGAGGACCCGTTGCGGATCCTGCGGGCCTTCCGGTTCGGGGCCACCCTCGGGTTCACCTTCGTGCCGGAACTGGAATCGCTGATGACCCGCGATGCCCACCTGCTGAAGGCGGTGTCGCGGGAGCGGATCCGGGACGAGTTCTTCAAGGTGCTGGGAGCGGCGGACAGTCATCGCTGGCTGCGCCGGATGGCCGACCTGGGAGTGCTGAAGGAGGTTCTGCCCGAGCTCGAGGCCGCCCGGGGGGTGTCGCAGAACGACTGGCACCACCTGGACGTGTTCGACCACACCCTGCTGACTCTCGAAAAGTTTGAGGAACTGCTCGCCCAGCCGCGTTCCAGCCCGTACTGGGGCAAAGTGCAGAGTTTTCTGGCCGAGCCCATTTCGGGCACGCGCACCTTCCTGGAGGCGTTCAAGTTCGGGTGCCTCCTGCACGACCTCGGCAAGCCCGCCTGCCGCCGGGTGGTCGAAACGCCCGGCAAAGACGGGGCTCCGGCCCAGGCCCGGTCGGCCGGGGGCGAAGGGGCCGACGCCTCGGGACGGGTGGTGTTCCATGGCCATGAAACCGAGGGGGCCAGGCTGGCGAAGAGCATCGGCGAACATCTGCGGCTGTCGGCGGCCGAGATCCAATTCTTGCAGAAGGTGGTGAAGAACCACATGCGGCCCGGGGTCATCCTGCAGGAACTTGACCAGCGCGGCCCCGGGCCTCGCGACAACGAGCGCAACCGCCTGCTGTTCCGCTTCGCCGAGACCGGGCGCGACGGGGTGGGCATCGCCCTGATGTCGCTGGCGGACCGGCTGTCGGCGCGGGGCCAGCAACAGCCTGAGGACCTTGACCGGTTTGCCGCGGGCATCGCCGGGTTCATCGACAGTTTCTACCAGCAGACCGAGAATGCCCGGCTTCCGCCCCTGCTGACGGGTACCGACCTGATCACCCAGTTCCACCTCCAGCCTGGTCCCCTGTTCAAGGAGATCCTGGCGGGGCTGAAGGAGGCCCAGGCCCTGGGCACCGTCCAGACCCGCGAGCAGGCGCTCGAGTTCGTCTCCCGCCTGCTGGCCGAGCGCCGGACCTGAGGCGGCGGGTCACCCGCTGGTGTAGGGGTTTTCCCTGACAGAATGCCAGCCAGTTTTGCGGTAGAATGAGGGCGTCGGCCGCCCGGGCGATGATGTAGGACGCCGCCCAAGCACTGTGGCCGGAAACAGGACCGGCGCAACAGAGCCCGTGGAGAAGATGTTTTCCGAAGAGTTCTTCGACCAGATCGTGAGCAAGGATGCGGCGCAGGCCAGCCGGGCGCTACAGGACATCGCCGCCCTGGTCAAGGTCTCGCCCGAGGAGGCCCAGTTGCTGGCCAACCTGCTGGTGCCGCATTGGAAGTCGAACCAGGCGGTGCTGACCCAGTTGGCCAATGCCGCCTTCGCCCGTCTGAAGACCCTGCAGCCTGGCACCAGCTATCCCGCTCAGCTCATGGACAGCGCGGCGGGGTTGGCCGGGCCGGCGGCCGACCCGACGGGCGAACGTCTGCAGACCGAGAGCCGGAGCCGGTTGCAGAGCCTGTATCGGGAGATGTCGTCGGGCGAGGCCACCCTGCCCCGGAGTGCGGTCATCGCGAGAGGGGCGGACCCGCGGATCGGCACCATCGTCGGCAGTCACTACCAGCTGGTGAAGAAGCTTGGCGTCGGGGGGATGGGGGAGGTCTTCCAGGCGAACGACCTCTTCCTGAAACGGCAGGTGGCGGTGAAGTTCATGTCGCGCGAGATGGGCGCCCAGCGGGACATGCGCCTGCGCTTCCTCAACGAGGGGCGGCTGTTGGCGACCGTCAAGCATCCCGCGGTGGTCGACATCCATGCCTGCGAGGTGGACGCCCCGAACGGGTGTCCCTTCCTGGTCATGGAACTGGTCGACGGGCAGACCCTGGATTCCGTGCAGGCCCAACTGCGGGCGGACCTGCCGCGGTTCTTCCGGGTGATGATCGAGCTGATGGAAGGGATCAACGCCTGCCACGCGAAGAAGATCGTCCACCGGGACATCAAGCCCGACAACCTGTTGTTGTGCAGTGCCACCGGGCGGCTGAAGATCGTCGATTTCGGGATCGCCAAGGGGCCGCGCACCCTGACCGAGGTGGGCACGATGATGGGAACTCCGAAGTACATGTCCCCCGAGCAGGTGCAGGGCAAGGGGGACCTGTCGGAGGCTTCCGACATCTACTCGATCGGGGTGGTGATGTGGGAACTGCTGACCGGCTCGGCGCCGTTCGAGGCGGAAGAGGGGGCCGACCAGCCGGGGCTGGCCATCGCCCTCAAGCACCTCCGGGAGGACCCGCCATGGGAGGAATTCCGCCGGCGCGTGCCGTTGCCGGGAATGGAACTGCTCCTGCGCTGTATGCTCGACAAGTCGCCGCACGCCCGGCCGGCGGCTGTCGATGTCATCGACGCCCTGCGGCAGGAGTTGTTCCGCCTGCCCCGCCCGGCGGTGCCGGAGGATGCCCGGCGGCAGGTGGTGGGGAACACGTATGAGCTGTACGAGGTGATTGGCACCAGCGACACGAGCGTCATCCACAAGGCTTTCGACACCTCCCTGCAGAGGTGGGTGGCGTTGAAGATGCTGCCGCGGGAGTTTACGGCCAACGAGGTGCTCATCGAGCGGTTCATCACCGAAGGCAAGAAGGTGGCCACCGTCTCCCACCCCAACGTCCTGACCATCCATGCCGCCGACCGGGACGGCAAGACGGGCCTCCCCTACCTGGTCATGGAGCTTCTCGAGGGCCAGCGCCTCGACCAGATCCCGGCCGGGCAGGTGCGGGAGCGTCAGCAGATCATCCCCCTGCTGTTGCAGGTGCTGGACGGGATCAAGGCCTGCCACGCCCGGGGGATCGTCCACCAGAACCTTTCCCCGAAGGCCCTGATGGTCACCGGCAACGGCCTGCTGAAGATCTTCGATTTCGGCATCTCCCTGTCACCTGCCCAGCGACGGCAGTTGCGGGGGTTGCCGGAGAACCCCGCCTACGTCGCCCCGGAGCTGTTCTCGGGGGACGGCACCCCGGGGGCGGCCGCCGACGTGTATTCCCTGGGCGTTCTCCTGTGGGAATGGCTGTTCGGCCAGCCGCCCTTCCTGTCGCAGGAGGTGGCCAGTTCCCTGGTGCGGCCGGCCAGACCCGCGGGGGACATGGCCCTTCCCTGCCTGTCCCTGGACGGCCAGGACCCGCTCGCCCCGCTGGTGTCCCTGTCCCGCCGCATGCTGGCCTGGGCCCCCGGCGACCGGCCCGCGGTGGACGAGGTGATCGGGGAACTGGAGCGCCTGGAACGGGTGATGGACGGCGGCGGGAACGGGACGGTGACGGGGAAGGGACCCTCCACCCGGCGCCGGATCAGGGTCCAGGAACTGCTGGCGGAGCTGGATCGGCCGGTCCGGCCGCGCGTCTATGTCCTGGTGGCGATCCTGCTGGCGCTGTGGGCCCTGGCCTGGTGGTTTTTCTGACGGCGGACCCTGCCCCGCCGCGCGTTTCCCCCCTTTCCTTCCCCCGGTCTTTCCCGGGACGCCCCGCGGGCACCCGGCCCCGTCCGGGGCCGACCCCCCTTGCCTCGGCGGGGGTTTTCGGGTAGGTTGGGGCAACCACTCCGCCCGCCCAAGGAGGCATCGTATGCGCCTGTCTTTCCCGCTTGCCATCGTTTCCGTGATGCTGTTCGGGATCGCCCTGGTCCTGTCGCCCGCCGCCGCGTCGGCGGCCGGAACGGCCGAACGGCCCGACGTCGAGAAGGTGCTGGCCGAGCTTCTGCAAAGGCTCGACCGGATCCCCGACCTGCGGGCGATGGACGATGCCGCGTTCCTGAAGGTGGTGCGGCGGGAACGCGGGGAAGTGCTGGCCCGCCTGTCGGCCGCCGATCCCGCCACGTATGGGGAACACCTGTATGGCGAAACCCTGTACCCGATCGCGCGGTTCTACCGCCGGTATGATCTGGCCCGCCGCCTCATGCTCGAGGTGCGGCGCCAGCACCGCGACCCGGCGATCCGCGACTGGGCGTTCACCGAACTGGTCGATATCGAGCGCCAGCAGATCCTGGCGCGGGCCGGCCGGGTGCTTCCCGACTCGACCCTCACCGCCGGGAACGGCACCGAGCCGGGCGAGGTGGCGGCCCGCTACTCCTTCGGCCGCGGCGGTTCGCTGTTTGTTCCCGCCTCCACCGATGCGCGCACGGCGGAAACCCTGCGCCAGGCGCAGGACTACGAGGAGGAGGCGGCGCGGCTTGTCCAGATGGGGAACAAGAACGCGGCGGTGCGGATGATCGACCTGGCGGCCCACCGGTACGCCAGCCTGCACCGGCAGAGCGAGTTCGCCTGCGGGCCGATGATCTGGGCGGCCCGCTACGTGCGCGACCTGGGCCTGCCGCTGGCGGCGATGGTCCGGTACCGGCAGGTGCTGGGCCGGCTGGGCGAGGCGGGGGGCGGCTGGCGCGGCATCGTGCTGGAGGACCTGGGCGACCTGCAATGCCGGATCGGCCAGGGTGACCTGGCCCGGCGGCAGTATGAGGAGGCGCGGGCCAGCTACGAAAGCGGCGGCAATGCGGAAGGGGTCCAGCGGGTGGCGATGAAGCTCGGGCACCTGGACCGCCACTTCCGGTAAGCATCCGGAGCGGGCGCGGGGCCCCCCCCCGCCGCGCGGAATACGGCGATCACCATGGACTATCTCCTGCCGGTGCTGACGGGCATCTGCCTGTCGGCGTGCACGGGGTTCCGGGCGTTTTTGCCCCCGTTTCTGATCGGGCTGGTCCTGCGGTTCGCCCCGGCGCTGGGGTCGCTCCTGCCGGGAGCCCAGTTCCTCCTGCCGGCGATGGTTTTTCCCGGCCTGCAGTTTTTGGCCCAGACGCCGGTCCTGGTTGCGCTGGGCGTGGCGACGGCGGTGGAGTTCGCCGGCGACAAGATCCCCTGGGTGGATCACCTGCTCGACCTGCTGTCCCTGCCGGTGAAGATGCTGTTCACGGCCGTGCTGACCTTCAGTCTCATTCCCGCCGGTGACGCGGCCTGGTTCTTCCTGCTGGTCGGGCTCGTGCTCAACGAGGGGGCGACCGTCACCACGCACACCGGGAAGGCCGCGGTGCGCGCGGCTTCCACCGCCGCCACGGGGGGGGCCGGCAACCCGGTCATCGGGCTGATCGAGGACATCATGGTGACCATCGGCACCATCCTGTCGCTGGTTCTGCCGGTCCTCGCCGTGCTGGTCCTGGGCTGGGCGCTGTACCGCTCTCTGCGGTATCTGTTCGGGAAGCGGGGAGGGAACGAGGGGAAGATCGCCCAGACGCGGCCTTCCTACGTGTATTACTGGTTCGCCCGGTGGGGGTCCTGGATCCTGTTCACGCTCTACAACCGGATGACCGTGCGGGGGGTCGAGCACTTCCCCGCCGCGGGCCCGCTGGTCGTGGTCTCCAATCATGCCTCGGCCCTCGACGGGTTCGTGCTGGGCGGGTGCAGTCCCCTGCCCGTCCATATCATGGTCAAGCGCGAGGCGTTCGACAACCCCATCTCGGGATGGTTCCTGCGCAAGACCCTGGCCTTCCCCGTCGACCGCAGTAAGGCCGATCCCACCGCGATCAAGACGGCGATCCGGGTTCTGCAGGAGAAGATGGTTCTGGGGCTGTTCCCCGAAGGCACCCGCAATCCTGCCGGCAAAGTGCGGCCCTTCAAGCCGGGGGCGATCCGGCTGGCCGTCAAGCAGAAGGTGCCCATCCTGCCCGCCTTCATCGATGGCAACCACCTGATGAGCCCGCCCCATACCTTCCTGCCGCGGCCCGCGAAACTGCAGGTCGCCTTCGGCCCCCTGATCGACGTGCCGGCCTTGCTGGCGAAGGGGCAGACCGAACAGCAGATCCAGGATTTCCTGTATCAGGAGGTGACCGCCCTGGGGCGGCAGTTGCGCGGCGAGGACGTTCGCGATTTCAGCGCCGAACCGCCGGAAGACGGGGAACCGGCGGCCCCCGCCGTCCCCTCCCCCGCCC
>CAZKPI010000012.1:16742-24740 GCA_964554555.1 uncultured bacterium | reverse complement strand
CAGGCAGGAACAACCCACCCGAGGTCTTCAAACGAGTTGAAAGGGTATCGCTTCAGGGGTCCAGACCGGTGATCACGAAAAGGGACCACCGGCGGTGAAGGCCGGGGGGGGACTGGCCGGCGGCGGTTGTTGACGGCCCCTTCCGGGGTGGCTTACAATCGGGGGGAAGAGGGCGAACCTCCCAGGAGGGACCGGTGGCGCGCGCGGGAAGCGGATTTCAGATGAAGATCGGCCGGCAGGTCGTCGGGGACGGGCGGCCCTGCTACATCGTGGCCGAGGCCGGCAGTAACCACAACCGCGATTTCCGGACGGCCTGCCGGCTGGTCGATGTGGCCCGGGAGGCGGGGGCCGACGCCGTGAAGTTCCAGGTGTTTGCGGCCGAGCAGATCTATTCCCGCAAGACCCCCATGGCCAGCTATCTCCGGAAGAAGAATCTGACGAGGAAGGGCGAAACCCTGTGGGATCTGGTCAAGCGCATCGAAACCCCCCGCCAGTGGCTGCCCGACCTGGTGAAACACTGCCGGAAGGCCGGGATCACCTTTCTCTGCACCCCCTTCGATCTCGAGGCGGTCGACCAGCTCGAAGCGGTCGGGGTCGAAGCCTACAAGGTGGCCAGTTTCGAGATCACCCACCTGCCGCTCCTGGAACGGATCGGCCGAACCGGCAAACCGCTCATCCTGTCGACCGGCATGGCCAGCCTGGCCGATATCGAGGTGGCCCTCGAGGTGTTCCGGGGGGCCGGCGGCACCGCCGTGACCCTTCTGCACTGCGCCGTCGCCTATCCCGCCCGCTTCGAGGACCTCCACCTGCGGGCGATGGACACCCTGCGTCAGGCCTTCCAGGTGCCGGTCGGGTTCTCCGACCACACGATGGGCCACGCCGCCGACGTCGCCGCCGTGGCCCGCGGGGCCTGCCTTCTCGAGAAGCATTTCACGCTCGATCGCACCCAGCCCGGGCCTGACCACCCCTTCGCCCTCGAGCCCGGCGAGCTGAAGGAGATGGTCGCCGCGGTGCGGCAGACCGAGGCCGCGCTGGGCAGTCCGCTCAAGCGGCACACGCCGGCTGAGGAGGAGCTCTACCGCATTGCCCGGCGCAGTCTGGTGGCGGCCCGCCGCATCCCGGCGGGAACCCGCATCACCAAAGCGATGATCGCGGTCAAGCGGCCGGGATACGGTATTCCGACGAGGTTTCTCGGGGTCGTGGTCGGGCGCACCGCCCGGCGCGACATCGAGGAAGACGACATCCTCACCTGGGAGATGATTTGAAGACGATCCGACCGTTCTGTGCCGACGACTGCCGGCTGCTGCTCTCCTGGCGGAACCACCCCGAGGCCCGGCGGTGGTCGTTCGACTCCCATACCATCGAGCCCGCCGAGCACGAGGCCTGGTTCCGCGCCTTCCTGGCCGACCCCCGGCGGGTCGGCCTGATGCTGATCGATGACGGACTGCCGGTGGCGCAGATCCGGCTGGAACCGGCGGCCCATCCGGGCATCCTGACCATTTCCATTGCCACTGCTCCTGACCAGTTCCGCAAGGGGTATGCCCGCGAACTGCTCGGACAGGCCCTGCACCACCCCGAGGTGACCCAGCGGGCGGTGATGGTGCGGGCCGAGACCTTCACGGAACACGAGGCCTCGATGAAGGTGTTCGAGAGCGCGGGCTTCAAGCTCCTCGGCCACGGCACCCGGCAGGGCCACGAGTATGTGGAATGGCGACTGCCGATCAGCCCGGTCTTCACCCAGTTCCCTTTCGGGCTCGAGGGGGAAGGCCCCTTGCTGGCGGGGGCCCAGGAGATGCTCGAGAAGTTTGAGATCGTCCCGCGGTTCATCCTCCGCACCGAGCAGTTGTCGCGCGAATCGGGCGCGAGCGGGGTGCTGACCGCCTCCTCGCCGTTGTCCGTCCAACTGCAGGAGCAGGCTCTGGCCACGGGGGCCCGGGCGCTGTTCGTGTTCGACTGGCCCCAGCGCATCCCCACCGAACTGCTGGCGCATTTCAAGGACGGCATCTACGCCTTGCGGCGGGCCGCGTCCGCCAGCGAGGCCTACCTCGAACTGCAGACCGGGTTGTGCGAACAGTACGGGGTGACCACCGCGACCGTCGGCGGCCTGCTGTTGGACCACTTGTGCGGACTGGTTCAGCGGCGCCGGGGGTGAGGATGCGCATGGCCCCCCGCCGGCGGCCGGGCCGGAACCTTCTGGCCCGGGCTCGAGGGCCTGGGCGGACTGCCCGGCCGCGGCCGCGGGGGGATGGCGGCAGTCGTGGCGGCCCTGAGCCGGTTTCTGGACTTCTTCCCCGCCTTGGCGGGGGGACAGCCGGTGCTTGGCCCGGGAACCCGGTTCCGTCCAGGTGGTCAGGGGTGCCGGGCCCATCGCCATCGACGGCGGGGCTCGGAGGAAGCGTGTGACCCCTGGCCCCCGCCTCCAGCGGACTTCCAGCCCATCGCGACCGGCGGCCCGGACCGGCCCGGTCGAGCCGACAGCCTTCTGGCAGGGCCCCTTCGGGGATGCCTACACCGACCGCAACGCGGTTCGCTGGCAGGACCGCGTTCCTTTCTTCCGCCGGGTGCTGGAACTGGCCCCCGGGGTGGAGTCGGTCTGCGAGCCGGGAGCCAACCGGGGCCACGATCTGCAGGCCCTGCACGCCATCGACCCCCGGCTCCGGCTGACCGGGGTCGAAATCAACCGGAAAGCGGCCGGCCTGCTGGCGGAGCTCCCCTTTGTCCGCGCCGTGCCGGCCGCGCTCCAGGACTACACGCCGGCCGAGCCATTCGACCTGGTCGTCGTCTGCGGGGTGCTGATCCACATCGCCCCGGCTGACCTGCCGCTGGTCTACCAGCGCCTGTTCGACTGGTCCCGGCGCTACGTCCTGCTGAACGAGTATTTTCATCCCGTGCCGGTCGAGGTGCCCTATCGCGGCCACGCGGGGGTGCTCTTCAAGCGGGATTTCGGGGGGGAATTCTGGGACCGGTTCGCCGGGCGGCTTCGGCTGGCCGGCTACGGGTTCCTCTGGAAGCGTGCCGAACCGGCCTGGGACAACACCACCTGGTGGCTGTTCGAAAAGCAGGAGGCCGGGGAGCTTCCACCCCAGGGGATATCGATCCGGAGGAAGACAAGATGAGATATTGTACAAGATGCGTGATGCCGGACACCCGGCCCGACCTGGCCCTCGATGCTGAGGGGGTGTGCAACGCCTGCCGGCACTTCGAGCGGCGGGCGGCCATCGACTGGGACCAGCGGAAGGAAGAGCTGAAGCGGATCCTCGCTCGCCACCGGTCGGCCGACGGGCGGAACTGGGACTGCCTGATCCCGGTCAGCGGCGGCAAGGACAGCCACTTCCAGACGATCCGGATGCTCGAGCTGGGCATGAACCCCCTGTGCGTGACCGCCACCACCTGCGACCTGTCCGAGGTCGGCCGGCGCAACATCGAGAACCTCAAGAGCCTGGGGGTCGACTACGTCGAGGTGACCACCAACCGCCGGGTGCGGGCGGCCCTCAACCGGATCGGCCTGCGCGAGGTGGGCGACATCTCCTGGCCGGAGCACGTCAGCATCTTCACCATCCCGGTGCGCCTGGCGGTGCAGTTCCGCGTGCCCCTGCTGATCTGGGGCGAGAACTCCCAGAACGAGTATGGGGGCCCCGCCGCCGACGCCGACAACCATGTGCTGGACCGCCGCTGGCTCGACACCTATGGCGGGCTCCTGGGTCTGCGGGTCGCCGACCTGGTGGGCCGGGAAGGGCTGACCGCCCGGGATCTCATTCCCTTCACCTACCCCTCGGAGGAGGAACTGCGCGCCGTCGGCGTCACCGGGCTGTTTCTGGGGTATTTCCTGCCATGGGACGGGTTCACCAACGCCCTGGTGGCGCAGGGTCACGGGTTCACCACCCTGCCGCACTGCGTCGAGGGGTCTCTCGTCACCTACGAGAACCTCGACAACCACCAGACGGGCATCCACGACTATTTCAAGTTTCTGAAGTTCGGCTTCGGGCGGGCCACCGACCTGGCCTGCCTCCACCTGCGCCGGGGCCGCCTGACCCGGCAGGATGCCTTTGCCCTGGTGCGGAGGCACGACGGGAAATTCCCCTGGACCTATCTGGGAAAACCGCTGGAAAAGATCCTCGAACCGCTTGGCATCACGCTCGACGAGTTCGTGGCGATCTGCGACCGGTTCACCAACCGGGATCTGTTCGTTACCGACGCCCAGGGCCGGCTGGTCAAGGACCGCGAAGGGAACCTGACCCTGAAGCGGCCGGACCCGTCGTGAGGGCGGAGGGGCGGGAGCCGTGACGACCTCCCCGTATGCCGCCAACATGAAGGTGGTGCGGCGCCGCCTGGGGATCCTGGCGCGGGCCATCGAGAGGGCCGGACCCTCCCCCTGGTCGTATATCTGTGAGCCCTCGCGGCAGGGCGGCATGACGATGGCCGTGCGGGCGGGGGAACAGATTGTCCAGGTCCACAGCCGGTATGACCCCGACAAGGAGGCCCGACAGCAGGTCCGCGATCGGAAGTTCCGCAACCCGCGCCTGCTTCTCGTGCTCGGCCTCGGCCTGGGATACCACATCCGGGCCTGCCTGCAGGAATTGGCGGCCGAAAACCATTTTCTGGTCGTCATCGAGCGGGATATCCATGCCCTGCAGGCCGCCCTGCAGGCGGTCGACCTGACCGACCTGCTCGAATCGGAAAAGATCCGGTGGGTGGTCGGGGTGCCGGAGGAGGAGGGCTACGCCGTCCTGCACGAGATGATTTCCCAGGCCGGAGTGGCGATGCAGCTCTTCCTCAAGACCCTGGTGATCTTCGAGCACCCGGCGCTTGCCCGCCTCCATGCGGGGTATTTCCGGGCCATGGTCCGGGCCTTCCGGGAAGCGGCGCAGACCATCATCTTCAACTACGGCAACTGTCCGAACGATTCGATGGTCGGGGTCCGCAACATCATGGCGAATCTCAGCACGATCATCCGCAACCCGGGCATCGACCAGGCCTACGGGGCCTGCCGCGGGATGCCCGGAGTGCTGGTCTCGACCGGGCCGTCGCTTGACCGCAACATCGGGGAGCTGGCCGCGGCGGCCGGGCGGTGCGTGATGATCTGCGCCGATTCCGCCCTGCAGGTGCTGTATGATCACGGCATCAAGCCGCACGCTACCGCCAGTCTGGAGCGGCTTCCCGAGGTGGCGGGGCTGTTCACGCCCATTCCGGCCGAGTGGCGGCGGGACATCTGGCTGGCGGGCACGCCGGTCATCATGCCCGAGGTCTACGCGGTCTGGAGCGGCCCCACCGTGATCATCTACCGCCGGTTCGCCCATTTCGACTGGCTCGGCATCCCCAAGGGGACGCTGGCGGTGGGGCCCTCCTGTTCCAATCTCGCGTTCAAGGTGCTCGAGGCCCTGGGGTGTGATCCCATCATCCTCGTGGGGCAGGACTGTTCCTTCCGGTCGGCCGACAAGACCCATGCCGCCGGGGCCAGCGGCATCACCCAGCTCAACCTGGCGCAGGACAAGCTGTTCCAGGTCAAGGGAAACACCGAGGAGTGGGTCTACACCGACCACATCTTCGACCTCTACCGCCGGACCTTCGTGACCGACGTGGCGGGGTACCGGGGCACCTGCATCAACGCCACCGAGGGGGGGGCCTTCATCGAAGGAACGGTGGTGATGCCCCTGCGGGAGGCCATCGCCCGGCATTGCACCCGGGAGGTCGACGCCGGGGCCATCCTGCGTCAGCGGCTGACCCCGCCCGGAGAATCGGAGATCGCGCGGGTCTGGGGGGCGTTCCGCCGGACCATGGAAGAGACCCGGCAGGAGGTCGCCGCCGTCATCGAGTATTGCCGCGCGGGGGAGCGGATGGTGGCCGATTTCGAGGCCGAGCTGGCCCGGGGCGGGTTCCTGCAGTTGGAAGACTTCCTGGCGCGGTTTCCTGAGGACCGGCTGGCGGCCGTGCATGACGAGATGAGCCGTCAGCGCGGCCGGATCATCCGGTTCGGAAAATACTTCGACCTGTATCTCATGCATATCGTCCAGATGATCATCGTGCAGTTCGAGATGGACCTCAACGAACTGCCCTCCCTGTGCGAGGACCGGAAACGATGCCAACTGCAGGCCATCCGCCTGATGAAGCGGTGGTTTCCCAGGATCGGCGAGGTCTGCCGGCTGGCGCTGGATGTGCTGAACACGTCGTATGAAACGCTTCGCCAGGAATTCGGCGGGTAACCGCCCGCCGGCTCCCCCGCGGCCGAAGAGGAAAAGGGCGGGGAAGGGCGGCCCGTCGGCCCTGGCGGCCGGCGACCCGCTCCGCCAGCTTCCCCTTTCCATACGCGAGGTGCTCGACAACCTCGAGGGGCTCGGGGTCTACATCACCGACACCGACCGCCGGATTCTGTTCTGGAACAAGGCGGCGGCCCGCATCACCGGCTATTCTCCCGCCGAGATCATCGGTCGGGCTTGCCGGGACAACGTGCTGTGCCACGTCGATCGGCACGGGCGCAGTCTTTGCGAGTCGACCGTCTGCCCGCTGGCCCATTGCATGGCGTGCGGCCAGGCAGGGGCGGCCCGGACCTTTGTCTTCGGGCTGTCGCGGGAAGGAGTGCGGGTTCCCATGTCGGTTGCCGTGTCCCCCATCAAGGACGGACAGGGCCGGGTGGTGGGCGGGATGGAGGTGTTCCGCGAAGCCGGCCGGGAGGTGCGCGATCTGGAGCTGGCGCAGGCAGTCCAGCGCCAATGGCTGCCGCGGCCTGCCCAGACGGCCCGGTGGCCCTTCCTGGGGTATGCCTGCTGTATGGCCGAGATGGTGGGGGGCGACCTCACCCGCCTGTTTCCCGGGCCGGGGGGGACGGTGGCGGGCCTGCTGGCGGACATCTCGGGGCATGGGGTGGCTTCGGCCCTGCTGACCGGGTTCCTGGTCAGCAACCTTCTGCCCCTGGAGGGAACCGTCGACCGGCCGGTCGAGATCCTTCGGCATCTGGCCGGCATCTATGCGCGCAGTGGTCTCACCTCGCACTACTATTCGGCCCAGGCGTTTGTCTACGATCCGGCCGCGCGCCGGCTCCAGCTGGCCAACGCGGGCCACCCGCCGCCGATTCTCCTCGAGGCGGATGGAACCGGAAGATTCCTCGAGATGCCCAGTGATCTGATCGGCTTGTTCGACTCGCTCGAGTTTGCGGAACCACCCGGGATCGACCTGGCGGGGAAGCGCCTGGTCATGTACACGGACGGCCTGACCGAGGCGCCCAACCCGCATGGCAAGCGCATCGGGGAAACCGGCCTCCTGGACCTTGCCACGGCACGGGCGGCCTTTCCCCCGGCCGAACAGGCGCAGGCCCTGATCGATGCCGTGTTCGCCTTCACGGCCGCCCCCGATCCGGTCGATGACCTGACCGCCCTGGTGATCGACGGCGGCCTCGCCCCCCCCTCCTGAAGTCTGCCGCCGGGCCGTCGATGAGGCCCGGTAGCCGGCCGCCCCGGCCAGAGTTGCCCGCGTCTCCCGCCCTCCCCCCCGCCGCCCCGTTGTGCCGAACCTTCCGGCGCGAGGTTTCTCCCATCGGTCGCCATGAGGGCGAACGCTCCAGGCCCGGATCGTGTCTTGCCAGGAGGTGGGCGGGAAAGCGGGGGGCATGACGTCCCTGCTTGCCGTCCGATCTGGCCTGGCCGTCAGGGCGTTTCGCGCGGCCGGCGGCGTCTGACCGGCGGCCGTCGTTCGGGGAACAGGCGGCGGCGGGCGGCGGAAGGTTAACGAACCGGTTCCCCCTGCCGATGAAGGGGGGAAATCCTGGCGCGGAGATCGCATGAACCGGTTTTTCCCTTTCGCGGTCGTGGTTGTCCTGGGCGCGGCGATGCTCGGGCTGACCGGCTGTAACCTGTTCGACGGCACCGACTCGGCCTTGCATGCCCGCACCGACGAGGAGCTGATCGAGGAGGGGAACCTGGCCCTCGGGTCGGGCGATTTCACCGCTTCGAACGAGCGATTCGATGAACTGCTCGGCCGCGGGGCCGCCAGGGACGAGGTGTTTCG
>CAZKPI010000012.1:15436-16730 GCA_964554555.1 uncultured bacterium | reverse complement strand
TGGCCGGGCAGGCCGGGTTCCGGTTCCTGGCCAGTCTGGATGCCCTCCAGAACGGCGTGGGCCCGTACGACACGGCTCCGGTCTGCTTTCGGTGTGCCTCTCTGGTCCGGGACAGGTCCCTCCTGGTCCAGGGGATCACCTGGATGAACCGGCTGGGCTCGCCTGACCGCTCTGACCGCATGGCCAGGGCGCTGATGAAGGTTGGGGCGGCGGTGCGCCTCCTTCTCGACAAATACGACACCAACAACAACCGCCGCCTCGACCAGTACGACGAGATCGATTTCGACACCAACGACGGCAGGACCCCGGCCTGGCCGGCCATCTACCGGGACCTGGTCACCGGTCCGGCCGCCGACGGCGAGACCCTCGAACAGGCTTTCCTCGATCTGGCCCGCGGGTTTGACGGGCGCGGCGATCCCTGGGTACTGCTCTCGCCGGTGGCCGGGCAGACGGCTTCGGGGACGTATTCCGCGAGCAACCGGGCCACCATCCAGGCGGTGGGCGACCTGGTCGACCGCCTGGAGGCGGCCAACCCGTATTTCGACGTGCACGCCGCCAGCTTCGCGGCGGCGATCCGTCTGCTGGACGGCGCCGAATGACGGCCGGACGGGGCGGCCTCGTGGGGGCGCGCGAAACCCGCATGGCGCGCTACCCTCCGTCGCGGCAGGCGGGGGAGGCGGTCCTCGGGCCGGCCGGGCGGCGGCCTGGCCGGTGGGCGCTGGCCTGCCTGGCCGGTTTTCTGCTGTTGGCGGCGTCGCCGGCGGCGGGCCGGTATGCCCATCCGCTGTTCTACGAGACCCCCCGCACCCAGGGCATGGGCGGGGCTTCGGTGGCCGTCGCCGACGACTACCAGGCCCTGTTCACCAACCCGGCGGGCCTGGCGCAGGTGAAGGACAAGGGCTACGCCCTGCTCAACACGCACGGCGAGATGAACCAGGACTTCCGGCGGGTGAAGAACCGCACCGACGGCCTGTCGGACGCCGACACCCCCGAGTCGCGCGCCGCCAATCATGCCAAAATGACCGACGTCATGGGCCAGCAGGCCCGCCTGGTGGCGGGGAACCTGGCCTACTACCTGGGCGGCGAAGGGTTCGGGGCCGCCTTCCTCTACCAGTCGGTCAGCGAGATCGGCGTGGTGCGGCCCACCAGCCCGAAGGTGCGGGCGCGCGGCGATATCGACTCGGTCCTGCTCGGGTCTCTCGCCAGGCCCGTGCGGGGCGGCAAGAAGAACGTGTTCAACGACGTCGCGCAGGGGTGGTGGGGAACCACCATGAAGTTCCTGTCGCGGCGGTCG
>CAZKPI010000012.1:0-15411 GCA_964554555.1 uncultured bacterium | reverse complement strand
GCCCGTGACTTCGCCAGCCTGTCGGAAAGCGATTTGCGGGCCGACCAGCGCAAGGGTGCCTGTCTGGATTTCGACGCCGGCACCTTCTGGCGGCTGAAGAACGACTGGGACACCACGCTGGGCCTGCAGGCCGAGAACCTCTTCGAGACCGAGGTCGATCCGACGATCGGCAAGCTTCGCCGGCAGGTTGCGGCGGGCGTGGCGATCCGGCCCCTGAGCGGGCCGCCCGAGCGCAAGCGGAAACTGCTGTTGACCGGCGACCTGTGGGACCTCACCGAGGGCGGATCGTTCTTCTCGAAACTCCGGCTGGGCGCGGAGGCGGTCATCCGGCCCTGGCTCAGCATCCGGGGCGGACTGCGGGGCGGCTACCTGACTGCCGGGGCCACCGCTGACTTCCACGAGGCCCGGCTCGACTTCGCCACCTATTCCGACGAACTCGGCCCCCGCCCCGGCGATCGTGAGGACCGGCGGTACAGCCTGTCCTTCGGGTTCGAGTTCTGACCGGCGGGAGGAGGGAAGGGGGGCAGAGGAGCAGATGAAGGCGCGGAAGGTGTGCGTGGTCACCGGTTCCCGGGCGGATGTCGGTCTGCTGTTCTGGATCATGAAGGAGATCCAGGCCATGCCGGGACTGTCCCTGCAGGTGGCGGTCACCGGGACCCATCCCGTGCCCGGGTTCGGGGACACCCTGGCCGACCTGGCGCGGGCAGGGATCCCCGTCGCCGGCCAGGTTGACATGCTTCTGGCCAACGATTCGCCGGCGGCCATCGCCAAGGCCATCGGCCTGGGCACCATCGGGTTTGCCGATCTCCTCGACCGTCTGCGGCCGGACATCCTGCTGGTGCTGGGCGACCGCTACGAGATCCTGGCCGCCGCCCAGGCCGCCCTGGTGGCACGGATCCCCATCGCCCACGTCCATGGCGGGGAATCGACCGAGGGGGCCATCGACGAGGCCATCCGCCATTCCCTGACCAAGATGTCGCATTTCCATTTCGTGGCCGCCGAGCCGTTCCGCCGGCGGGTCATCCAGCTGGGGGAGGACCCCGGGCGGGTCTGGACGGTCGGCGCCCCGGGGCTCGAAACCATTCGCCGGGCGCCCCGGCTGTCCCGCCGGGCCCTGGAACGGGACCTGGCTTTTTCTCTCGCCGACCCGCTGTTCATCGTCACCTGGCATCCCGAAACCCTTGGCGCGAACGACTTCCGGGACGGGGTGAGGCAGGTGTGCGCGGCCCTCGACCGCTTCCCGGCCGCCCGGATCCTGTGGACCCGTCCCAACTCCGATACCCACGCCTCGTTCATCGCCCGCCAGATCGAAGCCTTCGGGAAGGAGCGGGCGGGGCGGGTGAAGGTGGTGGCCAGCCTGGGCACCGCCCGGTATGCCGGCCTCCTGCGCCTCGCCGCCGCCGTCATCGGCAACTCCTCGAGCGGCATCATCGAAGCGCCGTTTCTCCAGGTTCCCACGGTCAATATCGGGACCCGGCAGAACGGCCGACCCCGGGCGTCTTCCATCATCGACTGTCCCCTCGAGACCGAGGCCATCGCCGCCGCCATCACCCGGGCGTTGACGCCCCGCTTCCGGGCCGCCTGCCGGAAAACGGTGTCCCTGTACGGGGCGGGCCGCACCGCCCGCCGCATTGCCGGGATCCTTCGCGAGGTGCCCCTCGAGGGAGTCCTCATGAAGCGCTTCTTCGATCTTCCGGCCAGTCGCCGGGCCGAGGGAAAGCGGCGATGAGGGGCGCCCGGGGCACGGCATGATCCAGGGAAAGACCGTCCTGGCCGTCATCCCCGCCCGCGGCGGGTCGAAGGGCGTGCCGCGCAAGAATATCCGGGTCCTGGCCGGCCGGACCCTGCTGGAGTGGACCTGGCGGGCGGCGCAGGGGTCGCGGTTCCTCGACCGCACGATCCTGTCCTCGGAGGACCCTGAGATCATCGCCACCATGCGCTCCTTCGGGGGGGAGGTCCCCTTCGTCCGGCCCGCCGAGCTGGCCCAGGACAACACTCCCGGAATCGATCCCCTGCTCCACGCCCTGCGGACCCTTCCTGAGACCTACGACCTGGTGGTCCTCCTCCAGCCGACTTGTCCCCTGCGGACAGCGGCCGACATTGACGGGGCCATCCAGGAATGCGTCGACCGCAACGCCCCGGCCTGTGTGTCGGTGGGGCCCGTCGAGAAGAGCCCGCATTGGATCTTCCAAATGGATTCCGGGGCCCGCCTCATTCCCCTCCTGCCCAACGCCGATCTCACCAGCCGCCGGCAGGACCTTCCCGACTACGTCTCCCTGAACGGGGCGGTCTATGTTGCCCGCCCCGACTGGATCATCCGCACCCGCCGGTTCGAAACCCCCGAAACCGTGGCCTTTCGCATGTCCCGGGAAAACTCGATGGACATCGATGACGAGATCGACCTGCTGGTCTGTCAGGAACTTCTGCGCCGCCGCCTGGGGGGTGCCGCCTAGAGGCCGGACATGACCATTCGCCTGATTCCCCGCCTGGATATCAAGGGTCCCAACCTGGTGAAGGGAATCCACCTGGAAGGTCTGCGTGTCCTCGGCCGTCCCGAGGAGTTTGCCCGCCACTACTACGAGTCCGGGGCGGACGAGCTCATCTACATGGACGTGGTTGCCAGTCTCTATGGCCGGAACAGCCTGCACGAAATCATCACCCGGACGGCGCGCGAGATCTTCATTCCTCTCACCGTCGGGGGGGGGCTTCGCACCATCGACGACATCAAGCAGGTCCTGCGGGCCGGGGCGGACAAGGTGGCCTTGAACACGGCGGCACTGCGGCATCCGGACATCATCCGGGAGGCATCCCGGATCTTCGGGGCCTCGACCATCGTCGTGGCCATCGAGGCGATCAAACAGCCGGACGGCCGATACCTGGCGTTCACCGACAACGGCCGCCAGGAGACCGGGGTCGAGGTGATCGGCTGGGCGAGACGGGTCGAGGAGCTGGGGGCCGGCGAGATCCTGATCACCTCGGTTGACCGCGAGGGAACCGGGCTCGGTTACGATCTCGAGTTGACCCGCGCCGTGGCCGCGGCGGTATCGGTGCCGGTCATCGCCCACGGGGGCCCCGGGCGGATGGAGCACCTGCGGCAGGCCATCGCCGGGGCCCAGCTGGGCGGGCTTGTCCTCTCGAGCCTCCTGCACTACGATTTCCTGAAAAGGGGCAGGTCGGACGCCGCCGCGGTAGGGACCGTCGAGGGGAACGTCGATTTTCTGAAGAGCGGCCGCCTGGATTCCCGCATGGAACCGGCCGGCCTGCTCCAGATCAAGCAGTTCCTGGCTTCCCAGGGGATCCCCTGCCGACTGCCTCCCGGGAGCGAGGAGGCGGGCGGTGTCTGAGACGAAACGTCGGGTGGCGATCGTCGACTACGGCATGTGCAACCTGTTCAGCGTTCAGCGTGCCTGTGACCATGTCGGTCTGGCTTCTGTCGTGACCTCTGATCCGGCGGCCGTCCGGACGGCGGATGCCGCCATCCTGCCCGGGGTCGGCGCGTTCGGGGAAGCCATGCGGAATCTGGTGCAAATGGGCCTGGATGATGCCCTGCGGGATCTGGTGGCCCGGGGCCGTCCGCTTCTGGGCATCTGCCTCGGGATGCAGATGATCCTGTCGCAGAGCGAGGAATTCGGTGACCATCGCGGTCTCGACCTGGTGCCCGGCCGGGTGGTGAAGTTCGCCCCTCCCCCCGGGGATCCTCCCCGGATCCGGGTCCCCCAGATCGGCTGGAACCGTCTGGCCGCCCCCGCCGGTCATCCTGCCTGCTGGGCCGACACGCCCTTGCGGGGAGTCGCCGATGGAGAGTATATGTATTTCGTCCATTCCTTCTACGCGGTTCCCCGTGACCCTGGCGTGGTCCTCTCCCGGACCACCTACAGCGGGATCGAATACTGTTCGAGTTTCCGGAAGGACCGGATCTTCGCCACCCAGTTCCATCCCGAGAAGAGCGGCCCGGCAGGGATCATGATCTACCGGAATTTCCAGTCCGTCTGCGACGAGTGAGGTGAACACGATGGATCCCAAGAACGTCCGCGAGCGCTACAACCTGCCCGAAAAGGTCGTCTTCTGCAAAAAGTGCACGATCTCCAACCAGCGGCCCCGGATCACCTTCGACGAGAACGGGGTTTGCTCGGCGTGCCAATTCGCCGAGTTCAAGCAGTCCAAGATCGACTGGCAGGCCAGGGAGAACGAGCTGGTGGCCATGCTCGACCGCTTCCGCCGGAAGGACGGCGGCTACGAGGTCATCGTCCCGACCAGCGGCGGGAAGGACAGCTCCTACGTTGCCCACCAGTTGAAATACCGGTATGGCATGAACGTGCTGACGGTGACCTGGGCTCCCCATCTGTACACCGACATCGGGTTCCGCAATTTCCAGTCGATGATCCACAAGGGCGGTCTGGACAACATCCTGGGCACCCCCAACGGCATCATCCACCGCCGCATGACCAGGATCGCCTTCGACATCCTGGGCGACCCCTTTCAGCCGTTCATCTACGGGCAGACCAACTTTCCCCTGCGCATTGCCGCCCGGTTCGGCATTCCCCTCATCATGTACGGGGAAAACGGGGAGGTCGAGTATGGCGGGGACATGAAGAATGCCTTCCGGCCGACCCGGGATTACAAGACCGATCACGTCAAGCATTACTTCTCAGGCCTGGCTCCCGAGGAGCTGTCGAAATACGGCATCGCGGAAAAAGATCTCATGCCGTATTTCGCTCCCCCGAATGAGGAACTGGACAAGCTCAAGCTGGAGATCCACTTCTACGGCTATTATCACAAATGGGTTCCCCAGGAGAATTTCTACTACAGTTCCGAGCACACCGGATTCCAGCCGAATCCCGTCCGGAACGAAGGAACCTATTCGAAATACGCGTCGCTTGATGACCGGATCGACGGGTTTCACTACTATATGGCCTACATCAAGTTCGGCCTCGGCCGCGCCACTTCCGACACCGCCCACGAGATCCGCGACCGCCACATCACCCGCGAGGAGGGCGTCGAGCTGGTCCGCAAGTTCGACGGGGAGTTCCCGAGCAAATACTTCCAGGAGTTCCTGGAATACTGCGGCATCACTGAGGCCCACTTCCACGAGATCGTCGACAGCTGGCGTTCCCCCCACCTCTGGACCAAGGTCAACGGCGAATGGAAGCTCCGCCACCGGGTCTGCGGCGACGGAGCCGACGACTGAGCCGGCGACTGAGCCGAACTCCTGGCGGCCCCGCCCTTTTTCCCCGGCCCCCCCTGGGTGAGCATTGGCGTGGGGCACGGTCTCTTCGCACGGGGAGGGCGCCCCGGAATGGCCGGGGAGGCCTTTTCCCGGTAAGGCTCGCCTCCAGAGCAGGTTCCAAGCCGACGAAGACGTCACGCATGTCCTGTGGATGAGGTTTTTGTCGATACCGACGAGCGTCTGGACGTGGTCGTGGGGACCGACCTGCGGCTGATCCAGAAGATCGACGGCACCGCCTTCGCCATCGATACCCTTCTGCTGGCCCAGTTCGTGCGGCCCGGGGACCAGGTCGGCCGGGTCGCCGACCTCGGCTCAGGAAGCGGGATCCTGGCCTTTCTGCTCAAATACCGTCAGCCGGCGCTGGAGATCGTCGGTTTCGAGGTGCAGGAGGAATTCCACCAGCTGGCCCTGCGGAACCTCCAGCTCAACCGGCAGATGACCGGACTGTCCTTCGAGCTCCTCGACGTGCGCGAGATCCCTGCCCGCATCCTGCCCGAATCGTTCGACCTGGTGGTGGCCAACCCCCCCTACTACCCGCTCGGCACCGGCCGCCTGCCGGAGCGGCCGGGGCGCGCCCAGGCCCGTCACGAACTGGCCGGCACCCTCCGGGACTTTGTCGAGGCGGCGGCATGGCTGCTGCCCTACGGGTCACGGCTGGCGATGGTGGTTCCCTCCAGCCGGTTCTACGAACTCGCCGACCTGCTCAAGCCCGCGCAGTTCGGGGTGAAGCGCCTGCAGTTCGTGCATCCCAAGGAGGGACAGCCCTCCCATCTCGCCCTGGTCGAGGCCGAGCGCTTCTACAACGGCCCGCACCAGGCCCTGCCTGCCCTGACGATCCACCGGGCCGACGGCGGGTTCACCCCGGAACTGGACCACCTGTTCCGGCTGGGTCTGCGGCCGAAACCCTGACCAGCACGGGCGCCGCGCGGCGCGGGCGGTTGCCGCCGCCGGTCGTGGCGGTGACGGTGATGCCCTGGCGACTCCCTGGCCCTGGCGACTTCCCGGCCCCTGCGGTCAGTGGCAGGCGGGCGGGGCGGCGGCCCGCAGGCGGGGGAAGGGGCCCGGTTCCCCCCGGATGATCCGCTGGAGCAGACGGAAGAAGAATGCCCGCTTGGCGGCCAGGAACTCTTCGGAGTCCTCGGAACGCCGGGTGATGTCCACTCCGCCCGGCCGGTCGGAAATCAGGACTCCCGAATAGAAGACCACGCCAGGGTTCTCCCGCAGGACCTCAGCGGCCTGGGCGTTCTCCACCTCGACCACCGTGGCCCCGGCCTGACGGGTCAGCCAGTCGCGGGTTTCCACCAGCACCGACGGCACACCCACGCTGGCGGCGCCAGGGTAGTCGGCCGCGGCGGCGTTGCGCAGGGGGCGGGGTTGGCCTTCCCGCATCACCACCACCGGGGCGAGCACCTCGCCGATGTCGGCCCGGCCCAGCCCGCCGGCATTGCCAAACATCACGAACTGCCGGAACCCCTTGCCGATCAGTTCCCGCAGTACCGTGGCGGTCTGGTCGCCGTACAGATTGCGGAACGCGATCAGCCGGAACAGGCGGCCTTCCCGGTCGGGAATGGCATACTCCCAGTAGGGGAAGTTGGCCGACCCCGCGGGGGAGCCCTGCAGAAGGTGGCTGTCGCCGTGTTCGCGGCGGAACTCGTCGAGCTGGGCCAACGTCACCGCCGCGTAGGCGGCGAACCCCTTGACCTCGAGGAATTTCAGCAGGTCGGAGACGACGTTGTTGAGCGCCCCCCGGTAGCCGAACACCACCAGGGTGCGGGAATCGGCGTGGAGGCGGCGCAGGGCCTCGGTGCAGAGCCGGTCGTCCAGCTGGTCGTAGCCGTCCACCGCCAGCACCTGCAGGTGCGAGGCCGGCAGGAGGTTGCGGGCCAGGAGCTGGGCATACTGGAGGGCGGTATGGGTGAGGCGGTCCTCGCCGAACACGTTGGTGACGATGAGGTGGGGAATGCGGTCGCGGGTGGCGAGGGCGTAGCACAGGTCGATGCGTTCCGGGGCGGCGGGGATGAAGACCGTCCCGTTGGTGAATCCGTGCTGGCCGAGGTACCCCAGGGCGTCTTCGAGAAGGCCGCCCAGGACGATCACCCGCAGACCGCGGGTCAGGATCAGGTCCTGGATCTCTTCGGGGATCTTGTCATTCAGGTAGGCATCGATGTCGAGCGTCAGGGGGTCGGTCAGGACATTGGGCGGGAACCGTCCGGCCAGGCTCACCGGCAGGAACGGATCACGGCCGGAAACGGGAAACCTTCCCCGGATGGCCCGGTACCCCGCGGGCGGCCGGACCGGCGGCCGGGCGGCGCCGTAGAGCAGGTGGCGCTGGACGTAGCGAAGCAGGTATTGGGGAAGCTCCTGGCGGGCGGGCACTTCGCCCGCCTGGAAGATCGATCGCAGGCGGGTGGAGCTGAGTTCCGGGACGTCGGGGTCGAAAAAGCGTATGCGGCCTTGTTCTGCCAGGGGGCGGGCGGCCGCCGGGATGGTCGATTCGTATCCTTTACGGGCCATGACGGCCACGATGCGCTTTTCCTCAGGCTTTGGCAGAAAGCCCTTTTCCACCATCTTCAGGAAGGAATCAGTGCCGCAGATCTGGAAATAGGTATGCTGGAGGCCTTCCCGGCGCATGATCTCGCGCATCAGGTCGGCCACGTAGGTTGTCGGGGCCTTGGCGTGGAGGTCCATGATCAGCTCGCGGTCGGGCAGGCGGATGGCCGGGTGGCGCAGGGCCGCCAGGCGGGCCATGGCGTAGCGGTGATCGAACGCGGAGGCATCGGGCTTGTCGGCGGGGGCGGCGTTGGGAAGGATCCAGACGGCGTCGAGGTCGAGCAGGGCGATGGCCTTGTCAACCACCTGGAGATGCCCGCCATGCAATGGGTCGAAGGTGCCCGAATACAGGCCGATCCGGCGGCCGGCCTCGAATGGCGATCGGCCTGGCCGGGCCGCGACAGGCCGGGCCGCGTCAGGCCGGGCCGGGGAGAGCATGCCCGGACCGGGTCTGGCCCCTTCCGGGCTGGCCTGGGCCGGCAGGGCGGCCAGCCACCCGAAGACCAGGACTGCCGCCAGACAGGAGAACCGGAGCCGATGCTGGATCATGGAAACCTCCGACAGAAGGGGATGACGCCGCCAGTGTAGCACATCGGACGAAGACATCCGGGGTGGCCTTGCTGGTCACGGCAGGCTGGCATTGGGTGAAGCGGGTGTTTCGCGCCTCGCCATTCGCGGCGGCCCATGGGCGCACGAACATGCCCAAACCGCAACGCCACCCCAGCAATGGGGTGGCGCGCGACCGGAGGGGAGAGGGAAGGGTCAGCCGGCGGCGGTTTCGGATGCGGCGGGGGCGGATGACGAGGCGGCGAGGTCGGAGCGGCCGCGGCCGCTCCGGAGGCTGAGCAGGAAGCCCAGGCCGAGGGTGACGAACGAGCCGGTCATCAGGATGCCCGCCCAGGCGAGGCCCGACAGGTCGAGCAGGAACTTGGCGGCCTTCGCACAGCCGAGCTTGATCACGGCGAGGAACTGCCAGGCCACCACCAGGGTCAAAAAGCCTGCGCTGTAGAGGTTCTGGCGGCTGACCACCACGGCGATGTGGCCGGCCAGGGTGAGCAGGACGTTGGCCTGACCGAGGGGGGCGAGCACTTCGCCGGACTGCTGGGTGGCGAAGGCGACCACGAAGGCGGTCATCAGCATGCCGAAGTCGAAGACGTTCTGGCCGAACTCCTGGCGGATGAAGCCGCGGGCGAAGGCCTGCAGGAAGAAGCCGGCGGCCAGCAGGAACGGCACGTAGACGAAGGCCATGTCGGCGATGGCGCCGTTGGCGGCGCGGGCGTCGGCCATGACGTTCTGCAGGAGCTGGAAGGGCAGGACGGCGAGGGGGAACAGCAGGATGGTCCAGTAGAAGGGCCTTTCCGTGCCCAGATACTTGTTGGACACCGCCTCGCCCAGATCGCTTTCGCGCCAGGTGCTGACGATCAGGGGCAGTTGGATGAGGGCGGCCAACAGCCAGATGAAATAGATTTCGGTGACCCCCGAGAACGGGGTGGTGGCACCCGCGGCGCCGGCGCGGCCCACGGCATCGACGGAATGGTAGACATACTGGGGGGCGAAGTAGATGATGGCGAAGGCTGAGATCGGGAAGAACAGCCGTTCCCAGCGGGGGGTGATCTCCAGGAGGTGGACCACCGCGCCCAGCTTGACCACGCCGGCGAGCAGGTAGACGGCCGAGACCAGCATGCCCCAGCTGGCGTTCAGGGAGGAGATATGGACCTGGTAGAAGGTCAGGTCGGCCATGAAAACCAGCACGAACAACAGCAGGATCTTGCCGTGCCGGGCGTTGGTGCTGGTCCGCAGGAGGTAGATGCCCATGCCCACCATGGCGATCTCGTAGAGGTTCTGGATGCCGTAGAACATCATGACCGTCCCTACCGACGAGCCCGGGGCGGCTGTCTCCCTGCTGACGAGCAGGAGGCCGAGGAACATGAACATCACGCTGATGAGGTACAGCGGGTTGGCGTCGATGAGCCACTGGCCCCAGCCCGGACCTTCCGGCGGGCGGTCATCCTCGGCGGTTTTGCGGCGCCGCGCGGGCGGCGGAGGCGGGTTGCGGCTACTGCCTGACCCTGTCTGGGCGGCGGGAGCAGGGCTGTCCGGACCGGCGGCGGCCGCGGATAGCGGCTGGAAGGTGGCGATCGGGCCCTGGGCGGCGTCGGTGCGATGCTCTTTGGCGTTCATGGTCTTCCCCCTCCCTGTTTCTGTGGTCAGCACGGTTGTCCCGATCCAAATTCCGTACCAACCATGGAAACCCTCATCAGAAGAGAACTCCCAACCACCTCCCGGGGGTTCGTGCCACCCGTGACGCGCCTGCTGTGCCATCCCTGTCGCTCCCCCCCAGGGCCTCATGGTTGGCCCATCCCCGACCACCCCCGTCCTGGCGGAAGGGAAACCGGGCGCAAACATGGCGCACCATTTCGCCATTTCGGGGACACTCGAGAGATTTCCCGGGGTATAATCCTGCTGACTCTTCATTCCAGGGCCCAGGAGGCTGACATGCCGCAACCCGGCTACTATCGGTTCCCCACTTTGTATCGCGACCAGATCATCTTCATCAGCGAAGACGACCTGTGGACCGTTCCCGCGGCCGGGGGTACCGCCCGCCGTCTGACCTCCGGCCTGGGCGCCGCTTCCTTCCCCGCCCTGTCTCCCGACGGCCGGTGGGTGGCCTTCTCAGGGCGCGACGAGGGGCCGACCGAGGCGTTCCTGATGCCGGCCGAAGGGGGCCCTCCCAGACGCCTGACCTGGTTCGGGTCGTTCACCCGGGTCATCGGCTGGCAGGATGCCCGTCACGTCGTCGTCGCCAGCGACACCGGCCAGCCCTTCCCGCGGGAGATGCACCTGCACCGGGTGCCGATCGACGGGGGCCCGTCCGAGCCCCTTCGCCTCGGGCCGGCCGTTTCCATCTCGTTCGGTCCCCACGGCGCCTGTGCGCTGGGCCGCAACGCCGTGGACCCCGCCCGCTGGAAGCGGTACCGGGGCGGCACGGCGGGCGACCTGCTGGTCGATCCGGACGGGAAGGGGCATTTCCGCAAGCTCATCGACCTGGCGGGGAACCTGGCTCATCCCATGTGGATCGGCGGCCGCATCTATTTCCTGTCCGACCACGAAGGGGTGGGGAATCTCTACTCCTGCCTTCCGACAGGACGCGACCTGCGGCGGCACACCCACCACGAGGACTTCTACGTCCGCTTTCCGGCCACCGACGGGCGGCGCATCGTCTACCACGCCGGGGCGGACCTGTACCTCTTCGACCCGGCCGCCGACCGGGGTGGGCCGGTTCCGATCGCCTACCACAGCCCCCGGACCCAGCTGTTCCGCAAGTTCGTCGAGGGGGCCCGCCACCTCGAGGACGTCGAATTGCACCCCCGGGGGCATCTGCTGGCCCTCGTCTGCCGCGGCAAGACGCTCACCATGGGCAACTGGGAAGGTCCCGTCCTTCAGCACGGCGAGGTCGACGGGGTGCGCTACCGCCTCACCCGGTGGCTCAACGACGGCGACCGGTTCGTCACCATTTCGGATGCCGACGGGGAGGAGACCCTCGAGATCCACTGCCTCGATCCCCTGCAGGCCCCCCGGCGTCTGCCCGCCCTGCCCATCGGCCGGCCGCTCGAGATGAAGGTCTCTCCCGCGGCTGACGTGGTTGCCCTGACCAACCACCGCAACGAGCTGGTCACGGTCGACCTCAAGACCAGCCGCGTCACGGTTCTCGACCGGAGCGGGCTGGCCCCCATCCACGGCTTCGACTGGTCCCCCGACGGCGCCTGGCTGGCCTACAGCTGTGCCATGACCCGGCATACTTCGGCCATCAAGCTGGTTGATGTCAAGAAAAAGAAATGCGTACAAGTTACCAGGGCGGTCCTTCAGGACGTGGACCCCGTGTTCGATCCTGACGGCCGGTTCCTGTATTTCCTGTCCTTCCGGGAGTTCGACCCCGTTTACGACAACCTCCACTTCGACCTGGGCTTCCCCAAGGGGGTGCGGCCCTACCTGCTCGTGTTGGCCAAAGACACCCCGAGCCCCCTCCTGCCGGTGCCCAAGCCGGCCGACCCGGCCGACCGGGATCCCCGGACCGCGCCCGGCCAGTCCGGGAACGGGACGCCGGCCGCCCCCGCCCCGGCGGCGCCGGGGACCAAGGCGGCCGCCGCTCCGGGAAAACCCGGCCCGGCCGCCCCGCCACCCGTCCGGATCGACCTCGACGGCATCGAACATCGCCTCCAGGCCCTGCCCGTGCCCGAAGCCCGCTACCAGGGCATCGCCGCGATCAAGGGCAAGGTTTTGTTCAGCCAGGTGCCCGTGCAGGGGGCCCTCGACCGGAAGTGGCTGCCCGGCGAGCCCGCCGCCCAAGGAACCCTCGAGATGTTCGACCTCGATACCCAGAAATGCGAGACGGTGGCCTCCAAGATCTCCGACTTCGCTGTGTCCCCGGACCGCAAGACCGTCCTCCTGCGCATCGGCAGTCGCCTGCGGCTGATCAAGGCCGGGGAAAAGGCCGACGAGAACGCCGCCAAGGAACCTCCCGGCCGCAAAAGCGGCTGGATCGACCTTGGCCGCATCCGCCTGTCCATCCTTCCCCCCGCCGAGTGGCGACAGATCTACCGGGAGGCCTGGCGCCTCCAGCGCGACCAGTTCTGGACCCACGACATGTCCCGGGTCGACTGGAACGCCGTGTTCGAGCGGTATTTCCCTCTTCTGAACCGGGTCGCCACCCGGGGTGAGTTCTCCGACCTGCTGTGGGAGATGCAGGGCGAATTGGGCACCTCGCATGCCTACGAGTTCGGCGGCGACTACCGCCCCGAGCCGTCCTACGCGGTGGGCCTGCTGGGCGCCGACCTCTCCTGGGACCCGCGCGCCAAGGCCTGGAAGATCGACCGCCTGCTCGAGGGCGATCCCTGGCAGGCGAAGAAGACCTCCCCGCTCAACCGGCCCGGGCTCAACATCAAACCGGGCGATACCATCCTGGCGATCGGCGGCCGGCCACTGTCCGCCACCGTTCCCCCCGGCGCCCTGCTGGTCAACCTGGCGAACCAGGAGGTCGCCCTCACGGTGGGCGACGGGAAGGGGAAGCACCCCCGCACGGTCTCGGCCGTCCTTTTGCCCGAGGAGTCATCGGCCCGCTATCGTGACTGGGTGGAAAAAAACCGCCGGTTCGTCCACGACCGCAGTCAGGGCCGGATTGGCTACGTCCACGTGCCCGACATGGGGGCGCGCGGGTTTGCCGAGTTCCACCGGTATTTCCTGGCCGAGATCGACCGGGACGGATTGATCATCGACGTCCGGTACAACGGCGGCGGCCATGTCTCCTCGCTCCTGCTCGAAAAGCTCGCGGCGGCGCATCGCCTACATCCAGACGCGGTGGTTTGGGGCTGAGCCCTATCCCGTCGATTCCGTCGGCGGGCCGATGGTGGCCCTCACCAACGAACTGGCCGGGTCGGACGGCGATATCTTCTCGCACTGCTTCAAACTGCTGAAGCTTGGTCCCCTGGTCGGCAAGCGCACCTGGGGCGGGGTCATCGGCATCTGGCCCCGGCACCCGTTCGTCGACGGCAGTATCACCACCCAGCCCGAGTTCTCGTTCTGGTTCCAGGACGTCGGCTACGAGGTCGAGAACTACGGCACCGACCCCGACATTGAGGTCGACAACCTGCCCCAGGACTGGCGGGCCGGGCGCGATTCCCAGCTGGAGCGGGCCCTGCAGGAGGCCCAGGCCCTTCTGCGCAAGGCCCCTCCCCGGTCCCCGCCGCTTGACCGCGACCGCCCCGACCTCAGCTGTCCGCGGCTGAAGGCCTGCCGCTCCCGGCAGGGCTGACTGGTTCCGTCACCCACGACCTCGCCCGGCCCGGGCGGGCGGGGTCAGGAATGGCGGGGCGGGTACCGGCGGCGGGAGCGATCGGCGATCGATCGCGGGCGCGGTCAGCGGTCGACCCAGTAGAACGCGAAGGAAATGGTGTACAGCACCAGGAACATCATCCAGAACAGGATCCCCGTCTGCCAGAAGGCGGCATCGAAGGTCAGGCGATGGTAGAAGAAGGCGTTGATGACCGCGAACTGGATGACCCGGGTGCCGGCGTTGCCGCGCAGGTAGACGAAGAAGTGCTGGAAGGGGACATCCCCGGGTTCGTTGGAGACGAGCCAATGTGAAAGCAGGAAGACGATCAGGATGTTGAGAAGGGTCTGCGCCAGCAGAAGCATCGAATCCCCCCGGGCGGCGCCCGAGAAGGTGACGATACCGGGGATGATCTGGGTGTGGAAGCCAGCCCACAACACGTAGAGCAGGAACGGAAAGACGAAGAACCAGAGGACCACGTCGAGGATCTTGAAGAGGATGGATTGCTTCACCCTCCCCGGGCCGAACAGGAAGGTGCGCAGGAGGTTTGGTCCCAGGGCTTCGGCGGCGAGGTCCTGGACCTTCATGACGATGGTCTTGCGGATGGCCGGCGGGGCGGCCACCCGTTGGCCCGATTCGCCGGCCGCAGACGCCTTTTCCTTCAGGTTCTGGACGTATCTTGCGAAATGTTGGACGAACGGCGTCTGGCCGGCCCGTACGGCGGTGTCGATGAAGGTGTGGAAATGCCGGTTCTCCTCGTCGGGACGGGCGCCGTAGGTCAGCAGGCGGGTGGCCAGGTCGACATCGCCCAGAGCGGCCGTGATGTGCAGGGGCGTCTCGCCCATGAAGTTCTTGCCGTCGATGTCGGCCCCGTGGTCGAGCAGGATCTCCATGACCTTCACATGTCTGGCCCGGACCGCGCCGTGCAACGGGGCGTCGCCCTGTTCGTTGCGGATCTCGGGGTTGGCCCCGGCCTTCAGGAGAAGCTTGACGATGCCCGCATGGCCGTTGACGGCGGCCAGGAACAAGGGGGAATCGTGGTTCTTGCGGGTGGTCACGTTCAGTTTCGGCTTCACCTGCAGGAAGAGGGCAACGGCCTCCTGGTGGCCGCGCTGACAGGCCTCGTGCAGAGGGGTCCAGCCGAAGAAGTCGGGAAGGTCCGGCTTGGCCCCCCGGTTCAGCAGTTCGGCCACGATTTCGGGCATGCCCCCCTTGGCGGCGAAATGGAGCAAGGTCTCGTCGTGGTCATTGGCCTGGGTGGCGCATTCGGGCTGTTGGTTCAGGTAGCGGACGACCGCCTCCGCGTCGTTGTGCCGGATGGCCTGGGAAATCTTCACCCACATGGTCATGGCGGTGGGCCTCTCACTGGGGGGTGGTATTCTCTTGAGCCTGATGATACCACGGCCCTCGGAGGAAGGGAATCATTCCGGGTGCCGGCAGGAAATCGGAAGCGCCCTTTGGCGGCCGCCGCTGGCGGCGCGAACCCCCCGTTCCGCTCATGGCCACGGGGCCATCCCCGGTGTCGCGGGCTCAGGGGTGCTTCAGATCGGACAACCGGAGGATGACACAGGTGCAGTCGTCCTGGAGCGGCTCACCCTCCAGGAATGCCTCCACCGCCGCCGCGAGGCCATCAACCATCGTCTGCACGGGCTCCTTCCACCGTCGCCGGATCTCGGCGATGACCCTGGGCAGGCCGAACATCTGGCCGTCGGCGCGGCGCGCCTCGGTCACCCCGTCCGACAGAAACACCAGGAGGTCACCCGGCACGAATACACTCTGGCCCCCAACGAGAACAACCCGTAGTGCG
>CAZKPI010000011.1:18692-25811 GCA_964554555.1 uncultured bacterium | reverse complement strand
CCTGGGCATCCAGAACTTCCTGCAGATTCCGGCGGTCTTCGTCGGTAATGGTCCCTGTCTCCTCGGGCTCGCAGTACATCAGGTCGGCGTATTTCACGATCTGGTGGCAATGCGGAGAGCCCCCCTTCCCCGCAGCCAGGTAACCCACCACCCGGCGACCGGCCCCGACAACCCTGGTTGACTCCACCCTGGCAATGCCGGAAGGGAGGGGTTCCTGGACAAACAGCTCGAGGAGAATCTCGAAAACGGGGTCCCCGGGGGTGGCAAAATGGAGGGAACCCTCCAGGCTCGATACGCCCCGTTCATAGGTTTCGCGGGAAACGGTCAGCCCGGTCCCATCAGGGATTCCGGGGATGTTCTTGAGGACCAGCACCTCCGGCGCCACCGGGCAAGGGTGACATCCCCGATCAGCCAGATGGGGAGAATCCTTCAGGGCAAACCAGATATCCGACAGGGTGACGGGGGAGCGAACCGCCCGCCGCTCTTCGTGGAGACGTTGATACATCCTGAACATGTCCTCGGGCGGAATCTCCATCGCCGCCACCCTGGCACTCGTCTGCCTCGCTCGTTCCATGGCCCGGCGTTCAAGCTCTTCCGGAGAGAGCGACCCTTCGGCCAGCAGGCGGAATTCATCCGCCTCGACCGGCAGGAGGGAGAGCTGCTGCATCCCGACGATCAGCTGGGCGCTGGCAAGCCGCTGCAGAAGGCGGCCGTAGACGATCTGTTCCGCACTGTCCGGATAGCAGAGGTTGAGGACGAAGATCTCCTCGTATTTCTGCCCGATACGGTCGATCCGCCCGATCCGTTGCTCGACCTTCATTGGGTTCCAGGGCAGGTCGAAGTTGACCAACAGGTCGGCGGTCTGGAGGTTGAGCCCTTCGGCCGCGGCGTCGGTACATACCAGGATGTCAATCTCTTCCCGGAGGAAACGGTGTCTGATCTGCTCCCGGTCGGCCGCTTCCAAAGCGGTCGATCCTGGCTTCAGCCAGGCCCCGCCCTGTCCGGAGTAGGTGCCGAGCCGCAGATCCGGGGCCACCCGCAGCAGGCGATCGACGATGTCGGTCAAGGTATCGTAGAACCGGGTGAAAACAACCATCTGCTGGATCCGCCCCCCCGTCGACCGGCGCCGTTCGATGACTTTCATCAGTTCGGTCATCTTCGAGGACGGGCCGGTAAGATCGTTCAGCATGGACAGAAGGCCGTCAACGGCTTCCAGTTCCCATTGCAGGTCTTCGGAGCTCCGGTCCTTCAGGACCCGGTCCACCTCCGAATCGCCCTCGTCGTCCTCGTTCAGGGATTCCTCTTCGAGAACCTCGTCCTCCTCCATGGGGGGAGCGGCATCGAAGCTGGCCAGGGTAGCGGCCACCTTCTCCCGGCGCCGTTCCAGGGTCGCCCGGATGGCGAACAGGCTCGAAGCGAATCGCAGCCTCAGGAAGCTCAGGTAGAAACCCAGGCTGGTGACGACCCGCTGCTGGGCGTTGGCCGAGATGCGGGCGGCCAGTTCCTTGCAGTAGGCTTCCAAGCCGTCGTAGACCAGCTTTTCCTGCTCGGTGAAGGTGATGGGGGGAATGGGCATGATGGTCCGCCTGGCCAGGTTCTTCTGCAGGAAGCCTTCCCGGCGGTAGATCTCCAGGAGGCGGCGGGTGTGCCGCAACATGACCCGTGACAGAGGGGCCAGAGTGAACAGCAGGCGCAGGGTCGCCCGCCGGTCGTTGCTGGCTGACGGGGGATGGCCAAGGTCGATCCACCGCCTGAGGATCGCCCGCACCGCCGCATCGATGGCGGAATCGGCCAGGAACCCCCACAGCCGCGGGTCCTGTTGCCTGACCCCAAGCACCACCTGACGCAGGAACTCCCAGTGGTCGGTCTCCAATCCTTCCTGCCGGAGAAGCCGTCCCAGCAGATCGTAGTATTCCTGCATCAGGGCCGGCTCGAACTGGAAGGGCCCCACCCGGCCGGTCAGGCCGAGAAGGTCGGCGACCTCGACCGTATGCATCTGCATGGGGGTGGCCGTGGCGAGCCACAGGCTCCGACTGCGGTCGCGCAGGACATCCCGAAAAGCACGGTACAGCCTCCCGAAGCGGGGGTGGGCCCGATAGGGATCCTGGTTGCCGGAACCCTGCCGCCGGGCGTAATGCGCTTCGTCGAGGAGACACAGGTCGAAGGGCGGGGCTTTGAGCACTTCTTTCTGCCGGTCGTCACGCGCCAGCAGGCCGGTGGAAACGATCAGCAGATCGGGTTGGAAGGCCTCCCGACCGGCCGTTTCCCGCTCTTCCGGGAGAAGGAGGGCATGTCGCGCAGGGGTTCCTCGCAGAAGCCGATGGAAGGGCAGGGCGAACTTGGTGGCCATTTCCCGGTGCCACTGCTTGGTCAGGCTGGCCGGGGCAGCCACCAGGATGCGCTGGGCGATGCCGCTCATGTAGAGCGATCGGATGGCCAGGCCGGCCTCGATCGTCTTGCCCAGGCCGACCTCGTCGCTCAGCAGAAATGAGCACGGGAACGACTCCACCAGGCGGCGGGCCACCACGTCCTGATGGGGCCAGGGCTGGATGGGGGCCGTTTCCAGGCCGTAGAACAGACCGCCCGGCAGTCTAGCGCCATCCCGAATGAGCATGAACTTCAGCCGCTCCCGCCAACTGGGCGGGGCCACGAAGACCGGGGCCATCGTGGAACCGTCGATCTCTCGTGGTTGCCGAAGCCCCCGGGAAAAAGAGATGAGCTTCTGGCGAACCGCTTCGGGGAGGGGCATGACTTTCACGCCGGGGTTCTTGTTCTCCCACAAAGCCTGGAAATCGGCGACCGCCTCGCTCACCCGCTGGGCATCGCGTTCGTTGTCCCATTCGCAGTGGACGTCGATGTTCTCGGCGTTGAGGGCCAGGGCGGTCTTGGACTCGTTCAGGGAGCCCGAGATGTAGATCCGGTTTTGGCCGGGGTCCTCGAACACGGCCCACTTCTCGTGGACATAGCCGTCGCTGGTGGCATCGGCCGCAAGAGGTTCGCCGGTCTGGGCATGGACCCGGAAGGCCACCCGGATCTCCAGATTGTCGTGAGCCACCAGCCATGACAGGAGCTGCACCCCGTTCATGGTTGCGGGGTCCCATTGCTGGGGTTGTCCCAGCCGGTCGCTCAGGCAATCGGCCAGCCGTTGCTCCGACCCGGCCAGTACTGCCCCCACATCCTGGGGATCGAGGTCGGCCCCGACGATCATCCTGATGCGGCCGGCCCGGCCGACCAGGCTCGACAGACCTTGAGAGGCCGCCGCCAGGGACGAGGACCGGAAGTATCCCGCCACCCGGTCATAGACAGCCGCCCGCGACAACACGGGAAGGTAGAAATCGCGGAGGATGTCGACGGCCTTCCCATCCGGGCCCACAGATGAAGTCCGGTAGGAGATCCGCCATCGAACGTCCCTGAACGAAGAACTGCCACCAGCGGGGTTCATATTGCCGTCCTCCTCATGCCCCCGGGCGTCGGTTTGCACCAGACTAGCCCTATCTTGCACCGGCTCCCCCCATTGCGCCGGAATTGCGCCCTATTGCGCCACATTGCGCAGAATTGGCGCGGCTTCGCTTCGAAGTGCCCTTCCAGAGCCTTGTCGAGCCAATCATTCGGCGTTGGGGGATTTGCGCGGAATGGCGCGGGATTTCCCACCGGCACCCCGCCGGGGTCATCGTTGACGGCATCCGGCACCCAGGGTATCCTCAAACCAGGACCCTGCTTGTCCGAAGCTTGACGTGCCGCGTCAGGTCTTGATGTAGGCCAGGTGGGGTTTTTCCTTTCCTGGCAATACCCTGGGGTTGTCTCACTGGTTGCCTCTGCCTTTCGGTGTGGCGCAATCGCAGAAACGCGGGCAACCCGCTTCCCAAATGGGTTCCAGAGAGCAGGCAATAAAAATGGATTGCGCCGGTATTGCGTCGCCATTGCGCCTATTTGCCCGAACATGGCATCGGTGCAACCCCAGCTTGCCACCGCAGGGAGGGGCAACGGGTCGAGTCCAAAGCGGCCAGCCATTGGTCAGCCACCCGCCCTCACCGGGTACCATCTTGCCGCCCTGGTGCGGTGAAGGACCTTGATCACCCCCTCACGCTTCAAATCCCGAAGGAGCTTTTGGATCTGGTTCCGTGAAAGATGAGGCAGGACCTGCGCGAATTCCTCGAAACGGGCGCCCTGGGAGGCATTTTCGCGAACATGCTTCATCAACAGGGCTTTGCAGGTTTCCCGATCGAGCCCTTTCCGACGTGTATAAACTCCCTTCTCCCCCAGAAAGGCGTGGAACTTTCGGGAGAGGATGAAACCCCCGCGTCGGCCTTCAGCCCGTTCCAGGATTCCCTGATCGATGAGAGCGCGGGCGCGGGGCCTGTCTTCAGCAGGAACCGGAAGACCTCGGAAGACCTGGTCGATGATCATCAGATCCGGCAGGCTGAACGACCGCTGCGTTTCCGCCCCGATCTTCTCCAGAAACTGGAGGAAACGGGGGTTCTGGATCTCGCCAGACAGGGTCAGGGAGACCTGGTGGGAACCGGTCCCGCGGAAATCGGGCTTGGGACGGCTCTCCCGGATGCACTCCCGGTAGATGACGTCGAATCCCTGACCGGAGCGCTCGACGAGGCCGCATTTGCTGAATGCCTCGGCCAAACGGCGATTCCGGGGATGCTGGCTCGTCAGGACGTTGTCGACGGTGATGCCGTCGGGGAATCCACCGGGGCTGACGATCTCGATCCGCAGGGGGTACTGGCGGATCATGACAGAACCGGGAAGACGGTAATCCCGGTGGGAAATCGCGTTGAGAATGGCTTCGCGGATGACCTTTTCGTTGAAGGTGGGCAGATCCAGGATGAACAGGCCATCCTGGAAGTGCTGGATGTCGTTGCGGGTGTTGATCCGGTTCCAGAGTTCCTCGTAAAAGGAAAAGAACCCCTGTCGGAACTCCAGCCGCTGGCTGGCCGGTCCGGCCACCTCGGTAGACCGGTATTCGAAGATCACCTCCGCCTGCCCCAGGTGGCGACCGAGGGCGTTCCGACTTCCGAACAGGACCAAGGCCGCGATCGTGAGCTGACCGCCGATCAGGAGTTCGGCATCGGCCAGGAGTTGCTCCGCGGAAAGAGTCGTCAGGTGGGTGTTCCCGGACTTGCGGACCCAGCGTTGGCGGAACTCTTCGATGGCCTCGGGAAGGAGATCGGCCATGGTCGGCCCGGGGACGGGTTGCGCGCTGTAATCGGGTCCTGCTTCATCCAGGATCCGTTTCACCTGGTCGGGGGTCATGGCGAGGACGGAATCCCCGCCTCGCATGAGGAACTTCCCATTCAGGGAAATGGGAATCCCCAGCGGATGGGAGGGAACGGTGAAGACCAGGACCCGGCCCTTCGGATGCAGGATCTCCTCTGCGGTCACCTTCAGTCGCAGGATTTGGATCAGGTGGTGGATCACCTTCTCATATTGGGGAAATGCCTGGGTCGAGGTCACGTGCGGTGTCGGCGTTTCGGTGATGCCGAGCAGGAGATAGCCGCCCCCTTCGTTGGCGAGGGCGCAGCAATACTCTTCGAGCTTGCCCTGGTCGTACTGGTGCGCGGCCTGCTTGAATTCCAGCCGTTCACCCTCTTTTCGGCGAAGGAGGGCGTCGAGCCAGGCGATGCGGTCGTCGGTCATTTCGCCAGGCCGAAAAGAAGGGCGTCGGCTTCGCGTTTCAGCTCGGGGGTTTCGGCCTCGCCGGACCAGACCCGCACCAGGTCGAGGATGCGGCGGGAATCGTGGCTGGCATGTTTGTTCAGATACGCCTTGGCCACTGGAATATCTCCGGCCCGGTAGGCCAGCAGGAGGCCGTGGAGGATGTCCCAGGCGGTCTGCGGCTGGTCGAGGCGGTTCTGGTGGCGTTCTTCGGGGCGGGCAAGCCGGAGCTTGGAGCCCTTTTTGACCACCGGGGCGTGGAAGGCGCCCTTGGGGTCGTCGGGGTTGAGGCAGAGGGTACCGCGCTGGACCGTGTAGCCGGCGGTCTTGGTTTCGAGGGAAATGTTGAGGGATTTGCTGAGGCTGAGGGCGTCGTCGAAGGCGAACTCGTGGTGGCCCCAGATGCCGAGCATGATGGTGGCCATGGCCGACTCGGAATCGAGGTCGGCGGTGGTGAGGCGACCCTGGGTGAGGCGGCTGATCTGGGTCTCGGCGACCACGCGGCTGGCCTCGTTCATCGCCTTCATCGGGCCGACCGGCTCATCGCCGTCATAGACCGGCCACTGTTCGGACAGTACCTGCAGGGCCCGGCCGTAGGAGGCCACCATCTCATCGACGGGGTTGAGCTTCAGGGGCTCGAACTCCTTCAAGCCGATCTTCACCGCCTCGCGAATGCGGGCCGCCACCCCGGTGTTGCCGAATCCGCTCCACATCGCCGGCGGCCCCTCGTGGGCCTGCCGCTTCCGACAGGTGATGAAGATCGAACTAGCCGCGGCCGCAAGGTCCTTCTGGTGAATGGAGTGTTCACTTTCAGAATCCACGGGGAAGGAGGACGTGATCGTCCAACCGCTTTCGATCAGTGATCTGGTCAGGGTCTCCCAGGCATTCTGGGTTTTGTGAGTGAACATGATGGTCATCAGCCCATCGTCCTTCAGGACTCGACGGCATTCCGAGAAGATCTCGTTCATGCGCCGCTCGTAGGCCTTGTGAGCCTCTTCCCGGGACCCCTCGATGGCGATGTTGGCAACTGCTTCGTCCGATTTGTTGGTCAACCGCCGGGAAAATACCTCAGGATACAGATCACCCAATGTTCTCTTCTGCCAAACGTAGAAGTAATCAGATAGCTCTGCATACATGACGTTGTCATAGTAAGGGGGATCCATACATACCAAGTGAACGGACTCCCCCGCGACTCCCTTCAGGTGGGCGGCTGATCCATGAAGGACCCGAATACGATCACCGGATGACGTTGTTGCTTTCCTGGCCGAAGGGAACAACCCAGAAATTCCCTGGAAGGAGTCCACTACCTGAGACAGCCCCCATCGAGCCCCTGAATTCGGACCCGCGAAGACCATTTCCCCGAAGGTCCACTTCAGGGAAAAATTGTGGCTGCTGAATGTCCCTTTGACTATCCCCCGGGTGAATTCCCACCGGGTCATCTTGGCGTTGTAATCG
>CAZKPI010000011.1:2763-18682 GCA_964554555.1 uncultured bacterium | reverse complement strand
TTGTAGATGGACAGTTAAAGGTAGGTCACCACAGCTCGGCCACGATCGCAACCCTGGGCTGCCAAGATGTCAGGCTTCAGGTCGTTGAGGGCCTGCATCATGGTGCAATGGCCCAGGAGTTGCCGCGGGGTGAACATGTCGATCCATCGGGTCATGCCGTAGAGACGATGGCCCCGATTGTAGTTGGAGTTCTCGGGGATTTCCTCGCTAGGGATGAGGTCGGAGCGTTCCCACTCATCCCATTTTTCGCGGAGGCGTTGTTCGGCGGCTTGCAGGGCGGCGAGGTCGGTGTCGTTGGGAGGGCGAAAGAAGCGGATCTTTTCGGTCTTGATCTGGCCTTTCTTCTCGCCACTTTTGAAGCGCTCGGGCTGGCCGTTCTTGTCGAGTTTGGGCTGGAGCCGCACTGCCACCACCGCATACAGGCGGTGGGTCTGTTTCCCGGGGGGTGACTTGCCCTGGGCCTGGGCCTTGATCTCGTCGCCGTCGATGGCCTGCCGGCAATGGATGCAGAGTCCGGTCCCCCGGTTCACCGTGGCAAATTCAGGATCCTCCCCGTTCGGTCCCTTTCCCTTCACGATGCGGTAGGTCTCGAACTTCACAGTCCCGCCCCGCGGCCGCCCATCGGTGACAACTCGCACTCCCCAAGGATCGTCACCCTCCTTTGATAACCAGCACGTATTCAGGAGCGGTGCTTCCCCCTCACAGTGTGGGCATTTGACCATGCGACAGTAAATCAGGCCCGTATGGTCATATTCACGATCATACTGACCAATGAACCCTGGAGCCTTGGCCAGATGTTCGGTCAGTCTTTTCAGTTCCGACGGGGGAATCTGCGAAAACGGGGTGAAGGGCTCCATCTCCTTCTCCGACCTTTCGAGGAGCTTGTTCCCCCAAAACTCGATGTCCTTCGCCAGGCCGGGACCAAACCGGGCAGGGTAATCGAGAGTCGCATACTGGATGACCGTAGCAACCGGATTCAAGTCGTTGGCGATGACCTTGTAGCCCAACCGGAGCGCCTCGAAGGGAATGGAGCCGCCGCCGGCGGTCGGGTCGAGAACGGTAATATCGGAAATCTTTGGCTCGACGGGAGTGGAGAACGCCCTGTCATACCCGTACAGTTCGGGGGGCGCCCAGCGGATTTCTTTGCCCAGGATCGCCTTCACAGCCGGTGATTTCGCAAACGCGATCCGGTCGTTGACATGGGCCGGGTCGCCCGGGACGCGCTCGACCGCGATCTCGGCCCCCTCGCGCGGAAATGGCTGATGAAATGCCTGCGACTCCTGTTCCCACCGGATCAGAATCGGATCGGCAGCAAGGACAGGGTCATTCGTCTTCAGGGTTCCGATGGTGGCACGAGCTTCGCCACGGCGTTCCTGTTCCTTGTCGAGTTCGCGCCGGACCTTCGCGCTGACCTTCAGCACTTCCGTGCCGTTGTCCTTCTTGATGACCAGGTCCCGCAGATCGCCGGTCAGGATCCAGGGGTTGCCGTTGATATGCACCTGCATACGCTCGATGCCCAGGCGCCGGATGAACAGGTCCGGGTCGGCCCCCGCCGGTTCGAGCGAAGCCAGGATCGCCGCCCGCGACGGCGTCAACGGTCGCCGCGCCCACCAGACGTGCAACCGGTTCGGCGGCGGCGCTTGCCCCGTGTCCCGCTCCCGCTGCGTCTCCGCCCCCACTTGGTGGCAGGGAAACCCCGCCTCGATCAACCGCCGGTCATGTGTCATCTTCCCCTCCCCATCCGAAAGGTTCTGCTTCCATTGGCATCGTTTTCCCAGACCGTAGTCAGATTTTCAGAATCCTTGTGGCAGATGCCAGGGCGGCTTCGAGCAGTTTCTGGGGGTCATCGGCAAGGGACTCTTCATAATCACAGGCATTCCGCCAGGTTCGAAGGTCCATCAAGGCGGGCAAGTGCGCTCCAAACCTTGTCTTCCGCAAGGCATCAAGGATCCCCCGATGGTCATCGGCTGACCATTTCGGACGGAACCCACCCAGCTCCATGGCCTTTTTCCGAGCATGAAGGAAGGCTGCATAATACGAACGACTGATGGCACTTCGCAGGGCAGCTTCCCACCCAGGGGTTGTAGGGTCACCTGCCATGTCAGCCAGTCGCCGGGCAACGCCCAGGATGTCATTTCCCGTAACGGACATTGCCTTCAGGGTTTTCGAAAATCGGTCGTGACCTGGAACCAGCCACTGGCCTTGGATAACAGGTTCGCTTCCTCTTCATAGATCTGCTGAACCCGGTCGAGAAGATCTTGTTCATACGGCCACTGCCGGATCAACAATCGCAGGTAGGTCTCACGCCCCCCCTCGTCTTCGAAGGAGTACAAATCGAGGGTAAACGAGGAGTTTTTCAAGAAGCGAACAGTCGCCTTCCGGCTCAGGACCAGGACCAGGTCAATCGTATCGATATGGGTTGTCAGGTAGTCCTTGACCTGGGAAGGGTTCTTGATGCTGATTCCCAATGCCTGGACCTCTCCCAAGGCCCGATCGATCGTCCGGGCGAGAGAATCGGACATCGGGGCAACTTCACCCCAGTTTCCGGCCGGTGCGGGGGTCACAAACCGCCGATTTTCACCTTCCCATTCAACACTGTTACCCGGGAGAATCTTCCTCAGACCTTCGAAAAATTCTTCGCCATCCTGGTCGAGAGCCAGGCAGCCGGTGGCAGGAGTCATGATTTCACCTCACCAAACAGCTGGCGAATCTTATCGGTCAGGCACTGCTCGAAGAGGTTTTCAATCTGGAGGTGCGCCTCTTCAACCCAGGGAAGAATATCACCCTTGGGTATTCCGTCGGGCGGGGCCCCGAAATACTCGAGCGCCAATAGGAACGAGCGCTCGTCCGGATTGGCAACCTCGGTGGAAACCAGCTCTACCTTGCACCTGGCCTTCCCCATAGCAAAAGGGAAAATACAACCGGTGATGAGGCTCTCGGGGTCCTGGGAAAACCCCTGCTCCAGATTTGGGCGGAAAACCAGCCAATCTGCAAGACGAAATCCCGCTTTTGGGATTCGGATGTGATTCACGTACCGCAGAGCCAGCCGACTCACCCCCTGAAGTTCGGGAAGGGCGTCCTGGAATTTCCCGAGGACCGTTTCAATCCGTGGCTTGAACACCTCCCAGCCTTGATACGGCTTGAGCCGGCTTACCGTCAGGATGTCCTTTCCCACCTGGATGAGATCGAGCTTGTCCACGGTGAGGAACACCGCCCGCTCCTGGAAATCGGCCGCAACCGCATTTCTGGCGGTATCGTAGCGGAGATCCCGGGTTCTTCGGGCCTGGCGAACCTGATACCCCAGGTCTTTCACCCTTTCGTAGAGCATTCCAGCAACTGCTGGATCCCAGGCCATTTCCGGGTTGACCACCAACTCGAAGATGGTCTCGACCAAGGGTGGGTTTTTATACTTCCGCCGATCAGCCATCGCCTTTTCCTCATCCCAATATGATCCGGGCGCGAAATTTCTGGGGTCATTCTCTCATAACCCATGGAGATTTTCTATTGGAACCGCCGTCTTCTCGAGGCAGGGGAGCCTTGGGAGCCCCCCCCCTTCCGGCATCGGGTCTGAAGCAGGTCTTCCTGAACCTCAACGGAGGCTGGCCATGAATCCGACCTTCACCCCAGGCAACACTTCTTGTATTTCTTTCCGCTCCCGCACGGACAGGGATCGTTCCGGCCCGCGCCAGGGAACTTTTCCAACGATGGAGGAGGGGAAGGATGCGGAGGTTCCTGACTGGCGGCGAACGCCTTCAGGGCCTTATTATAGGCTTTAGGAGAGAGTTTCGGCTGTTTCGTTGCCACGTCCCGGGCAGGATCGCGGAAACAGGCCCAGTGTTTCAGCTCCTCGACGGCGGAGGTGACCGGCGTGTATTGATGATCGGTCCGGGTCTTCTCCTCCCGCGCTGGACTGGCAGCCCCTTCCTGGAAGTGCTTGAACTTCAGCCACATGGGGTCCACCATGCCATGATCGAACAAACGCCTCACCTCCGGCTCCAGTTCGGGGACATGCAACCGGGAGCAACCGGCCACGACCCCGGTGAACCAGGTCAGATCAGCCGAGGTGTAGGTCTTCCCCGAGTCGAATTCGGCCAACAGGCTCCGAGTGATCGCCAGGAAGCGGTCACGGGGCAGGGGCCCAAACAGGTACAGGGATGACAGCCCGTAGAACACGTTGATCCGGGCATACTCGTCGTTTTCCGCATCCCGCATGTAGGTGATCAAGGCGTCGAGATCCCCATCGAAGGTCGACACGATGATCTTGCCGAGATCATGGATCACATCGCCCCACAGGTCGTGCGTGGTTTCCCCGTGATGGGAAAATGCCTTCAGGATCGTCTGGAAGGCAGCCTTTTCCCGCCACTCGGCGAGCAGATAGAGGGCAAACACGTGGCCATGGTAGTCACTCCTGGCGCTTACCCCTGCGGGGTCATCAACCGCCTGTTGCATAAGGCGAAGCATCGCCGGCAGGTATTCCGCCCGGCGGGCCCCGATCTCCGTCAGGGCTTCAACCGGAAACGGCTTGCAGGGACCTTCGATCACCGCCACCAGGTCTTTGCCGCCAACCGGGGATAATTCCCGTTCCGGCTCACCCATTTTTCAGCCTCTTCAACATGGCCACGGTCTCCTTGCGTTCGATGCCGCCGAGCATGGTGCGCATGCCGGCGAGGGCCCAGCGGTTGGCGACGGCGTCGAACCGGGTGATGCGGGTCAGCCAGTAGGAGGCCTCCTCGCGGGTGAACCGTTGCAGGCGCAGGGCGACCAGCTCGGCCCGATCGAGATCGAACAGGCGCTCCTGGAGTTTGAAGATCAGGGCCAGCTTGGCCCCGGCCTCTTCGTCGAGCGGCAGTCGCACCCGCAACCGCATTCCTTCGGGGGTCAGATAGCGTTGTAACTCCAGGGGGATGCCAGACTCGGACCGGACTTCACCGACGATCCGGGAGACGATGGGCAGCAATCGCCGCTGGTTCTCACCCGCCAGAGCGCCGCGTTCCTCCAGGCGATGCACGGCCTTCTCCTGTGCTCCGCTCTTGCCGCCGGACTTGACGGGAGAGGCCATCCGCTCGCGAACGACCAGGACCGTCCCCTGCTTGTCCTTCCGCTCCGTCAGGTGAAGGATGAACGGCGCAGAGCCAAGCAACGGTTCCAGGTTCAGCCGGTGGTGGTCAAGGAGGTTGGGATCGCGCCTGGGCGAGGCCTCGGTGCGCTTCTTCATGACTTCAGCTCCTTCAGGAACGGGCATTCATCTTCGGGGTCGGCCACATCCAGGTTCCCTTCGGTGCCCGAACCGATCTTCACCAGGCCACCCACGACCTGGAAGAATTCGCCCAGCTTCTTCATGGTTTCGGGCGGGGCGTCGTTGACCGTGATTCGCAGCCGGCCACCATGGGGCAGTTCGAGGTCGCAGAGATCGAGGGACTCGATCTGGGTCTTCGCGCCATGGTTGTAGAGGCTGCCGATGCGCTTGAGGACCCCGACCAGCTTCTCGGCTCCGCTCCGCCCGGTCAGGGTGAACCGGCGGACCACCTTCCCGCCCCAGCCGCGACGGGCTTTTTCGGCCGGGGTGATCAGGACGGTCTTCTCGTCGGGAGTGAACAGGATGGCGTTCCCGCCTTCCCAAAGTTCGGCAGGCGGGTCGGTCTGGTCCTTGTCGCCCTTGTAGGCCACGAAGCCATTGCCCTGCACCTGCTTGGTGACTTCTTCCCGGAGGATCCCTTCGGGAACGTCCCCCAGCTCTTCCTTCACGACCGCCACCACCTCGCCGTAGGTCATCGGTTCTTCGGCCACCCGGTCCTTCATGACGCGCTGGACCTTGGCGGGATCTACCCCCTTGGGCTGGAGCCAGCCGAGCTTCTTGGCATGCGGCAGGGTGACGAGGGTCCAGTCCTTTCCTTCCAGGTTCTGATCGAGGGGGACCTCCCCGGTATCGCGGCTGAAGATGGTCTCGGGGCGGGAGTTTTCCTCGGACCCCATCCGGAACAGGGCCCACAACCCCTTCTTCACCCCCGCCCGGACGATCTGTTCCAGGAGGGTGATCTGTTCGAGGACCGGCCATTTGCGGGTCTGCAGGAACTGGTCGCGGATCTTGTGGACGGCGACGGTCTGGCTGCGCTCGAAGAACAGGCCGACCAGGTTGTTCAGGACACTGCTGTCGATCATGTTTCCCGCGATCAGCTCCTTGTCCTCGTGCAGAACGCGCAGGATCTCGGACAGGATGTCGATCCCGCCTTCGGCCCCGGCCGCCTTGATCTCCTTCCGGGTGGGGCGCCCGCCGAGAGCCGAGGGATACCACAGGTGGCAATAGGACTGGGCGATGCGGGTGGCCAGGGCATTTTCCCGTTCCCGCTTCTGGGACTCGAAGTTGGTCTCCTTGAGCTTGGCATGGGTGATCCCGAGCGCCCCCGGGTTCTTCGCCAGGCGATCGGCGGCAAGGACCCACCGGCCGATATCCTCGATGGCGGCCAGGGTCTCGCGTCCGTGCGGATTCAGATTCGACAGCAGGTTGTCATCAGGCCCCAGAGGGGCCTTGGTCTCGACGGTGCTGGGAACCAATAGGAAAACCAGGTTCTGCTGGATACGCGGCTTGTTGCCACCGCAGGTGGTGATGAACGCCTCGACCTCGATGGGATTGGCGAACGGGGAGACGACGGCCAGAACCGGCCGGTTCTTCCCATCGGGAACATGCTCAGGCAGGCTCACGTCGTGGGAAACGTGGAAACACGACCCCTCGCCTTTGATGAGGCGGCGGGCCACATCCTTGATCCGTTCCTGGACTTCTTCTTTGCTGAGACTGCGCCGGATCTTCGCGAGGGCGATGTTCACCGAGGGGTCGGTGCTGGCGTAATACCGGCCTTCGGCCAGGCGAAGGTAGAAGGCGCTCCGCTCCAGTTCCTGGAGGGCCGCCTCGACCTGCGGCGGGGTGAGCCCGGGGAAGGCGACTTCCAGGAGCACATCGGCCTTGGCGATGCCGAACAGCGGGGAACCGAGCCCCAGGTTGCGGCCGACCAGGCTGTGCAGGAAGACGGTCTTCCAGGTCAGCTCATGCATGGGGAAGCCCTGCGGATGAGGGTTGGCCCGGTCAGCCAGCTCGGCGTTGCTGTTCCCGCCTTCGAGATCGGCGCTCTGGACTCCACCCACGTCGGCATTGAGAACGGCCAGAAGGTCGTTGGCTCCGGTCCGGCCGATCAGTTCGTTGACCGTATGGTCGTGCCGGAGGTTGAGATGGCAGGTGTGGATGAGGGGAATCGCCTGCGATCGCTCCCAGATGTTGCGGACCGCGAGCGAGAGAACCCGCAGGACGCCCCGGGTGCCCTGGAAGTTCTCGATGGTGGACATCTTCTTGTTGAGGAACTCGACGAACAACGGGTGGAAGGGATAGTGGGAGGCGATGGCCTCGATGAAATCCTCGCGGCCGGCCCGGTCGGGCAGCTGGGCGGCGTTGCGCCGATAGAGATCCCTGTATTGTTCGGCGGTCGCCTTGGCACCCTTGTCGTCGATGGACAGAAACAACCGCTTGGCAAGGACGCGGGAGATTTCGTTGCCGTGAACGGGAACCACGGTTACCGAGTCCCGGGCGACCACACTCTGGACCCCGGCCACGGACCGCTGGAGGATGCTCAACGCCTCGGTCTCCTCGATGTCGTTGCCCCGCGCCTCTGACAGGAGGCCTTTCAGCCGGTCGGTATGGGTGGAGAAGGCATCCTGCGCCCCGGCCAGGGTCAGGATGACCGCCAACCCGCTGTGGGTGCGGGCATAGTTGTGCAGAGACATGAGAAAGGCGGCGAGCTGCTCACTGCCATTGGGCCGGGCGGCTTCGAGCCGGGCCGCGTAGTGGGCCAGTTCGTCGAGCAGGACGAGGATCTTCCGGCCGGCGAACACCTGGTCGAAGTAGTGGGTGCCAGGGGCGGCGTACGAGGTGGCAGCCTCACCCAGGGAGTCGTAGAGCTTCTTCCCGCCGATCTGCCAGGCGATCTCCCCCCACAGCGTGTAGGGGATCAACTTCGTCCCCTGGGGTTTGTGGACTGGGATCTCGTCACCGGCGATCCCGACCAGGTCGACTTCCCCGGCAGCGGGAAGCACCTTCTCCGGCAGGAAGGAGGACACGAGGCTGGCCAGCTCTTTCCCTTTCTTTGCCACGTGGACACAGGCAATCAGAGAATGTGTCTTCCCGCCGCCGAAGGAGGTTTCCAGGCGGTGGATGGCCGGACACCCGTCGTCACCAGCCATCCGGCCGAACACTTCCTGGAGGGTCCGCTTCAGACCGGAGGTCGGGAAGGTGGCCTCCCGGAAAAACGTTTCGGCATCGGTGTAGAGGTTGGTGATGGTCCCCTTCTCCTTGCGGTAGAAGGCCAGGACCTGGGTCAAGCTGGCGGTAAAGACCTCGGGGTTGAAATTCCCCCGGATCAGGTCAGGACGAGGTTTGCAGTAGTCCAGGATCGACGGCATCGGCTTCCTCTCCCAGCATCACGGAATGGATTCTCGGGGGCAATGATATCCCGAAACCCGCCCCAACTCAATACGACAATAGGGAAGCAAGGCCGTTCATCCAGTTCGGATTGGCGGCCCTTCCGAAAAGGAATCCACGTCACCGTGATGGTCAGGCCATCCCCGCGGTTCGGATGTTTCGCTGGCCAGGGCCATTCCGAACAATTATCTTTTGTTCAAGACCTCTATTTCAACACTTTGGAGGATACCATGAAAACGGGTTCCAGCCACCACAGGGAAACATCCGCTGAGCCTCACGCGGACGTCGATCATTCTGCCACATCTCCTGGAGCTAATTCCACCAGGAAAGAGGACAGCCGCAGAACAAGCTTGCCACATGTTCGGATTGGCGAAGAAGGCATCATGGGCAAGAAAAGACGCGCGCAGGTCGGAGACGGATCTGGCCCTGCTGAAGCCGCGCAGGCCGGGAACGTCCCCCTGGGTGAGGTGCCAGACGAAGCGGCGCAGGATGGCCAGCCAACCCGCCCGGCCACCATGGAGGTTGTCCATCTTCTGGAACGCCCCCGGCTGGACCTCCGCGAAGCCTTTCCGGAAGAGGCCGTCGAGGCGTATCGGGAGATCCCCGCCGAGGAAAGGCCCCACGTGCTGGTGTCATACTGCCCGGGCGACCCCGAGGGCCACGAACTCATCATCGACGGGATGATGATGTGCTTGGCAGCCCAGGAGGCCGACGAAGAAACGATCGCGGTCCGCCATGTCGAAGTATCCTCCCGGGCAGAGGCATACCGGAAGGCGGTGGAGGCCAATTCGAAGCACGGCCGGCATCTGACCCGTACCGAGAAGGTCCGGGCAGCCGAGCAACTTGCCGCCGACGGCCTCAACCAGGAAGAGATTGCATCCATCATGCACGTCAACCAGAGCACAGTTTCACGCTGGCTCCAGGAAGTCCTGTCTGCCCAGGCCGAGGAGGCCGGGGCGGATATGCAATCGCATACCCGGCCCCGAACCCCACCGGAGGAGGATCATGGCCCCCTCTCCAAGGAGGCGGTCATCCGAAGGCTCAGCGAGATCAGCGAAAAAATCCGAAGAAAGCGAGGGCCCTGGATCAACAGCCTGGTCACCCAACTCAACCTCCTGATCCAGGAGGTCCAACCGCCAGCCCAGGACGGCCCCGACCAGGATGCCAACGAACTCGACGACCCAGGAGAAGCCCTGGAAGAAGTTCCAGTTGCATCGTGACACCAGGGGACGGTGAAGGGATCCCATTCGTGACGGTCCTCATGGATGGGGGTCCCTGTCGTGCCTGAATTCATGTGCATGAAACTGTTTTCTGATTTCTGTTGATGCTTGATTCATCATGGCCCCACGGACTGGCCATTCTTAAAAAAAGGCAAATGAACTTTTTCCCCAACAAACTTGACGATGGATTCGAATTCGGTAATGAACTTTGCGAGGAGAACAAAAATGAAGATTCCATCGTACCTCGTCAGCACCAAAATGGCACTCAAAATATTGGGCTGTTCATTGTCCACCTTAGCCAACCTGAGACGGAGAGGCCTGATTTCTTCCGTTTACATCTACGGGAAGGGGCGGGGAAAGCCCGTATTCTTCTTTCGACGCGAATTAGAATCTTTCTTCGAAAATACCGCCCAGTCAGACGCAAGTTCTGCGGCAGGCTCATTTCTCATCGATGGAGGTGTTGCTGCTGCCAGGCAAGCAGCTGAATAAGAAAATCACGAGCCCGATTTTGGAAATCCAACGAGGACCAAGAAAAAATAGGGCTCGGCGGAGGGACCCGCACGAGCGCCCGATGTTCTCACAAAGAAATATATCATTTTCCGCCTGAAGTATCAAGCGCGGAAACGCTCGGTGACGGGCCTCCAGAACACTTTCATGGAGGTCCAACATGGACGAACCCAACATTGTCAACCAATGCTCACCTCACCAACCATCTGAACCACTCTCCATCTCGCAGTTCCTGGAAACCCTGTTTCAGGACGCCCCCGGCAAGATCGCCTTGTGGGCCAGATCATCCAACCAGGTCGTCTTCTACCCGAACGACGACTTCGAAAAAATCGCCCGGCAGATCACCCACTGCGCTCCTACCATGGACATCCTCTGCCCAATCGTCACCCACGACGAAGACCTGGCCAAGAGAACCAACCCGAAATCGAACGGAACGACAGAATCGGCCATCGCCCTTGTCGGGTTCTTCTTCGACGGCGATTTCGGGACAGTTGGTCATGCGCGAAAGGACCTCCCTCCCGACCTACTCACGCTGGATGGGATCATCGACACCTTTTCCCTTCCGCCGACGATGAGAATCTCTACGGGTGGCGGGGTTCATTACCTCTGGTTGTTCCGCGAACCCTGGGTGATGGAGACCGCGGAGGAGAAGGAGCGCGCCCAGGATCTCTTCCGGCGCTTCCAGGCCACGATCATCAAGACCGCGAAGGACAAGGGCTATGGGCTGGATAACACCGCGGTCCTCACCAGCCACACCCGGATCCCGGGAACCTTCAGCCACAAGACGGGGACGCCCCGACCGGTGACCCTCCTCGGGTTCGCCCCCCAGAACAGGTATAACCCATCGGACTTTGAGGACTACGTGGTTGCCGATGCCGGCGGGAGTCGGAAGGTGTCCCATGACCCTGGGGACATCCTCAACATCCTGATGGAGTGTGACTTCCTGAAGTTCTGTCATGACCGCCCGGCCGAGGTGCCTGAACCCCTTTGGCATGCCATGATCTCCAACCTGGCAGCCATCCGGCCCGGAGGAAGCGATCTTTGTCATGAATTCTCGCGTGGCCATCCGAAATACCGACGGGCGGAAACCGATCAAAAGATCCTCAACACGTTGAACTATCCCCCCATCACCTGCCAGCACATCCGCGACAATGGGTTCCCCTGCAGCAAGGCGTGCAGATGGAGATCCCCTGCCGGTGTCTGGTCCAGCCGGACATGGGTACGGCAGGATTCCCATCGCAGCGATCCGCATGGGAATACCCCGGGTTCTTCAAAACCGACCAACGAGGCCGAGGCCAGTGTGGCATGCGCCATCACCATACCCGGCGCCCAGGAGGTTCTGGGGGCCCTTGCTCCCCTATACCGAATTCCGGAATCCTATACCGTTTCCGCGAATGGAATATTGCAGACCAAGGTAACCAGGAAGGGCGAGGAGACAACCTCATGGGTTAGCTACAGCCCGATCCTGGTCCATGGAATCCAGCAAGAGATCGAAACCGGCGGTATCAGCCTTTCCATGAGCTTCCTTCAGAACGGGGCCTGGGTCACGGTGAACTGCGATCGCGGGGCCGCCCTGAACAGCCGAAAGATCGTTGATCTGGCCAGCCATGGCTTCCCCGTCTCCACCACCAATGCCACATCGATCATCCAGTATATCCAGGCATCAGAAGCCATCAACCAGAGATCGATTCCCCGAGCCGTGGTCACGGCCCAGATGGGGTGGTCGAAGGCGATGGGCAAGTCGTTCTTCGTTCTCCCCGAGTCGACGATCCTTCCTGGAGGCGAGAGGGCCGATGCCGGACGCTCGGGCGGGGATGTTGTCGCCTTTCAGAGCAAGGTCCCAGGGGGAACCGAGTTCACCCAGGGCATCCACCAAGGGGGGACTTACGATGAATGGAAGAAGGCCATCGCACCCCTGGGGGACTATCCGATGGTCCAATCCCTCATCTACGCTTCTCTGGCGGCGCCCCTGATAGAGATCCTCGATGGCCCGAACTTCCTCGTGAACATCTGGAACGGAACCAGCTCGGGCAAGACAACCGCCCTCCGATTCGCCATGACGATATGGGGGAAACCGGTCGAGATAGAGAACAGCTGGGACAACACCGAGGTCTTCGTCGAACGGTATTGCGCCGTATGCAACGGCATACCCGTATTCCTCGATGACACGAAGCGCGCCAAGAAGCCTGAGAGCGTCGGCAAGGTAATCTATGCAATAGCCAACGGCCGAGGCCGGGGTCGGGGCAGCAAGGTGGGCGTCCAGCCCATCTCACGATTCCGGACTATTGGCCTGTCAACGGGGGAGGCGCCTATCACCTCGTTCACCGCGGATGGCGGGGCGCGCGCCCGATGCATTGACCTCGCCGGGTTACCCTTCAAATCGGCTGATGCAGATAGTGCCCTCCTGGTTGAGCGGCTGAAGATACCCCTCTCCCAGAACTACGGCCACGCTGGCCCTCGGTTTGTGGAATGGTTCCAGGGGAATCAAGCCCGATGGGAGGAGTTCCGAAATGCCTACAGGGACAAGGTGGTGGAGTATTCGGGGACAGCCCGATCAGGCCCCGAAGCAAGAATGTCCGAATACATTGCCGTCCTGGAGATCACCGCCAGGTTGGCAGAGGAAGCGCTGGGGCTTGGCTGGGATGCCAAACCCGTCCTGGAGCTTCTGAAGACCACTTGCTCGGCGGCTGCCCTCGATACCCCTGTTGAGGTCCGGGCGCTTCACCAGGTCGCCTCATGGACCGTCACCAAGGAACGGAACTTCTACGACTCCCGGCGGGGTGCCGACTTCCATCAGGACTGGTATGGACGATGGGACCGGAGCAACCCAAAACCGGACAATACCAATGCGAGCCCTTACCACGGGCAGATTCCATTTTGGGAATGGATCGCTTATTCTCCCGATGTCTTGAGAGGCCAACTCCGAGAATGGGGCTTTGACCCTGATGCAGTAATTAAAGGTTGGAAGGATCGAGGATGGCTTTCCATAGACTCGGATGAGTCACGACTGAGCAAGCAAATAATGATAAATAAGATTAGAACGCGCGCTATAACTGTTAAGCGATCGGCATTCATTTCCATCGGCCATTTCGAATACTCCGAGGAGGAGGAGGAGGCCATCAGGGTGGATGCTGAGGCTGGGAATGTATTCAACCTGTTGTAATACCCACAATGGGAAACGTGATAGATGATCGGTAAAAAGCGCTGGATCGGGGTTTTCGCGCGGCTTCCCCTGTTACCCATTTCTGGATGAAACTCCCAGTCGGGTAATTTTTTGAATATAATAATTTGCAGACAAGGGTGGTTTTGTTTCAATGGGTATACTGGGTATTCATGTTGGATTCCCTTATGAAGAGTGATTTCAGGCATACCCACCACCCTACCCAGTGTGGTCCCCTGCCGGGTAGGATCCTTCTGCCAGCCCTATCGGACCGAGGTTCAGGAGCCTCCAGTTGCAAACCCGACCAACAGGTAAAAGAAGGTGGCCCTCAACCGGGTCGCCTTCTTGCCCAATCAGGCTGTGGGTTCCGGAGCCGGGTTTGGAGCCCTGCCAAACGCCACCTCCGCCGCTCCCCATCCACTACACCACAACCAGACTGCCGCACCGACCGTGGCGATCAGCCACAGGGGCATGACAGCCAGGATCTCAGCGAGCAAGATCATGGTCAGGTCGGGGTGATCCCAGCCGGCCTTCTTCGCCACCTTCATCAGGTGGACGGCGACGTTGGGATACAACACGGCCATCCGGATCATGCGCTTTCCTCCGGCACCGATCATCTTCAGGCCGGCGTCGGAGGCGACGGTCAGGACGCGGAGGGTGCTCTTGCCACCTACCAGGACGGCACCGAAGGCGGGGCGACCGAATCCGTCGATCACGCGGACCAGGGTGTTGAACCCGGGGACGTCAGCGGCCATCCGGAATATCTCCAGGGTCGCGCCTCCGAGTTTCTTCCACAAGCCACCGATATCGGAGACCAGGCCGGCGATCTTGTCGAGCTTGCCCAGCTTCTTGGCCTCCAGGGCGAGGTCCAGGATGTGGGAGCGGATGGCCTTGGCCATGAAGCGGCTGAGGTTCTTGCACACCGAGATTCCTACGTCGATATGCGGGGCCAGGGTGGTGGCCAAGCCGATGGTCGACAGGACTGTGACCAGTTCGTCGACCTCCTCGCCGCGTACGTAAGCAGCCGCGTTCTTGAAGAGGTCGCGAGCATCGCCGTAGACGGTCAGGTCGGCCGCGATGCACCCGGCCAGGGACGATGGGTCTTCGATGTTGCCAGTTAGGCCGCCCCAGACGAACCCCTTGGCCTTGGCGGACAGGGAGTTGATCCGGGCAAACAGTTCCCGGCGGGTTTCCTCGACGGACCCATCGGGATCGAGATCGTAAGCGATCAGAAAATCGCAACTCTCCAGGGCAGCATCGAGACTGCCGGAGGCGATGAGAGCACCTGGGGTTGCCGCAGGGTCGGACCCCAGGTCGGGGTTCCGGTTCTGCTGGACGTACCAACCGATGGCGGTTGGTCCCAGGACGATGGTCACGAACGTGACCACGAGCCACAGGGCTTTCAGTTTTCTCATAGTAATCCCCTCCTTCATGGTAAAGGGAAGTGGCCGGGGATGCCACCTCCCAGGTCGGTCAGCCGGACTGATCGCCTGACTCGAAGGCCGACGCAGCAGTTTTCTGCTTGTCCTGATACTGGTTGCAGAAGGGGCTGCATGGGCAGTAAGACTCGCACCGGATGTCGCGACCGGGCCGGAGTTCGAGGAAGTGCTTGGGTCCCACGGCCTGAAGGGCCGCCTGAGCATCGGACTCGGTGTCGAACAACCGGATGGCGGTCTTGCGGCCATCCTTCATCAGGGCCCAGGTGTCGAGCGTCGCCCAACGCTCCTCGGCGGAGCAGTCGGGCAGGTTGCCATTCCGGGCGGCCTGGTGAAGCCGAATGCGGGAGTCGAGGAACTCCTCGCACTTCTCCTCGGTCCAAAGCGGGATGGACATAGTCATCACGGGGCTGACGGGGTAGTCCTGGGCGCGATCGGCGAAGGACCGCTTCCAGTCGCGAAGGATGACGATGACCTGCAGGTCTTTGACGATGTGGCCGTGCTCGCGGAGGAGGTGGGCCAGGATGTTCAGCTGGGCTTCCCATTCCTGGCGGCCACCTTCCTTCACGGCGAACACGCTTGAGACCTTGATCTCCTGAAGCAGGCCGGCGGCCATGCAGAAACGATCGAGCTGGCCGCTGATGACCCACCCTTGGCGGGTAATGGCCAGGCGCTTCTCGGTCAGGGCATCCGACTCGGCACGCTCCAGGACGGTGTGGATACCTTGGCCGAGGAGGCTCCAAAGCCGGTCGGTGACATCTTCGGTCAGGTCCTTGGCATGCTGAGCTTCCAGGGTCACCTTGCGGGGCGGACTGATAAGCTTGGTGACGGTGATGTCGCATTTGCCGGGGTCATACGGGTCCATGACCACGGCCCGGACGAGAACATCGGGAAGGCCGAATACGTTCGTGATCTTCATCACGCGGCCTCCTTCCGGGAGTCGGGCTTGTCGGTCAGGGCCTTCTGGTAGGAGGCGAGGATCCGATCGAGCTGATCGGTGGGGATCTGGGCACTCTCACGAATCGGTCCACCGAGGCCGAGCAGCTCACCGACCATGGCTTTCATCTGGTCGGGTGTCTGGGCGATCTGGGCCGAAAGCGTGAAGATCTGGCGGATCTTGGCGACCCGGCCA
>CAZKPI010000011.1:0-2720 GCA_964554555.1 uncultured bacterium | reverse complement strand
GGAGCCGGGGGGTTGGGGGGCTCCACCTTGGGGGCGGGGTCCTTGCCGTTGGCGACCGGTTTCTTGATCTGGGTCAGGACCGGCTTGGGAGCGGGGCGATCGACGGCAGCTTCACCGTCGTCATCGTCGTCGGCGACGATGCCGACCATGCTGGCCAGGCTGTAGCGCCGAGCGTAGGTGATCGCCGACCCGATGGCCTGGGCATCTTCACGGGTGAGCTTGATGGCGAGAGAGTCGCGGACGAACTCGCCGGAGCTGTGGACGAGCATCGTGGTGACCACGACGCGGTTTTCCTCAACGGACGTGCCTTGGATAACGGCGACGTTGTTGGCGGACAGAGCGGAGCGGCAGGCTTCCATGATGGAGGCGAGGGAGGCATACTTGCTCTTGAAATGCGGGTTCTGGGCATCGAACACCGCGGGATGAATTTGACCTTGGGCTTTGCTGATCGCTTCCGCGATCTTGCCGATGGTCGGGGACGTTTCCATGGGAATTCTCCTTTCGAGAAAAGGTTCGGGGGGAGAAGCGGTTAGGCTCCTCCCCCCGACGGAAGTGTAGGAACTGGTAGGGCTCTACACGGGTTGGGAAACAGATTGGACGTAGGATCCGGCGGCGTCCTCCAAGGCCAGCCGGTCTTCGGGCGACAGGCCCATCTCCTGGTGGGTCTGGGCGTCGGTCAGGGCCTGGGAGATGCCGAACGCCGAAGCGTGGGGTTCCCGGGAAAACGCGACCATAAGCGGCTCCACCATCTTCTTGGGGAGGTGAGCGCGCTGCAGGACGGTTTCGATGACGCGGCGGGGATCATCGACGGTGATGTTCCGGGCGTCGGTCAGGGTCTTGATCCCACAGGACAGTTTCTCGCCGATGCCGATGAGGTTGTGGGAAACACGCTCCCAGAGGTTTTCCTCGATCTGGCCTTGGTGCCGGCGTCGGAGCAACTGGGATCCACCGATAGGGACGGTCATGCCGTTCTTGCAGATGAGGCGGGTCAGGTGCAGGGCGATGCTGAGGCTGCTGAACCCAACACCGCTGTTCCGGATGATGATTCCCCCCCAGATGTCACCCACCTCGCCGGGGCCACCAACCTGGTAGGCTTGTCCGACACGGACAGAATAGGTAACGCTCCGGGGAGTGATGTTGGAACGGATGATCGGGAACTCGTTCTCGGATCGCTGCAGGGCCGACAGGACCAGGCTGGCAACAAACGAGTCGGAGATGGGCTGGTAGGACGGGGAGACAAACGCACGCAGGGTGCCGTCCCCCAGGACGCCATCGGCCAGGGCGCGCGTGGTGCGGACCTTGATCTGGATGGTGGCCCGGGCGAATCGCCGGTTCATTTCGTCGGCGCGTTCTTCGGGGCGGGCGTTTTCGAACCACCGGTCGAACTTGATGCCGGTGAGGTTGGCGAGCTGGCGCTGCGACCAGTCGGTCAGGGCGAACTCGCCGAGTTGGGGAACGATGATGTTCTGGGTCGGGCTCATGCGGAGCCCGGAGAGGTCGAGGACGACGTCGGGATTGTCGAGCGCCTCGATGGTGTCGAGCTGTTCGATCAGCTCGGGCAGGGTGAAGGGCCGTGGGCTCTTCAGGGCATGGTAGTTGGTCAGTTCCATACAGGTAACTCCTTCTGGTGAGGCGCAGTGGCCTCGGTCACGGGCAGGGGTCTGCCCAGATGCGTGGTTCATCGCCACGCGCGTGGGTGTTTGGGCCGGTGTGGACCGGCAATAGGTAAAGGGTGGTGCGGGGTCGTCCCGCTGATGGGTGGCCGGTTACCCCTGGGGTTATTCCTCCTTTCCGGGTTGTTGTAAGGGTTTGGAGCAGGTGTCATGTAGGGTTCCAGGGCTTTGAGCAAAACGTAGATGGTCTGGATCACGTTGGCGATGCGCTGGAGATTGCTGAACATGGACATCACTCACCTCCTTTCTGTTGGGAATGCTGGAATGATGGGGGTGTTGGGGCTATACTTTTCTTATACCCACGTCCCGGCTTGGAATTAAGGCGGTTGAAGCCGGGGATGGGGGTGGAGTACTCTTGGCCCATCAGATCATCGTGGGAGGAAACCATGAAGCACTGGATCATCCTGTTCACCCCGGAGACCTACGAGGTGGTCAAGGCGAAGGCCCTGATCGGTGTCCGGTCCAACGTGTGGAAGTCCTTTTCCGAGAACATGCAAGCCGGGGATCGGTTCATCACCTACATCTCCAAGAAGATGGCCTTCGACGGCTTCGGAACCATCACCGGGGAAGCGACGTTCGAGGAGACCAAGGTTTTCCACGATGAGCACTGGTTCCCCTGCCGGCGGAAGGTGAAGTTCGAGAAGGTCGGCCTGAACAAGCCTTCGGGCGACCTGTTCCACGGGGTGGCCCCCTTCAACGAGGCCAACACCGGACCCGGCAACTACCTTATGTGCAAGGGTGGCTTCGTCGAAGTCAGCAAGAAGGACTTCGACTGGCTCCTGGGGCAGATCCAGCGCTGATCAATGCCCTAGCTGGGTCTGGAAACCTATGGGTGCCTGACCTGCCCGACCGGTGACACACACGGAATTATGGGTGAGGTCAGTTCTTGCTGTTGCCGTGCTCATGAGCACGTGCTAAACTTGGGCACAATTTTGCACACACGACGGTTGCTGTCGAGGGTTTGTCAACTAGAGGTGTCCGTTACCATCGTGGCCAACGAAGACCTGGCACTCGCGGCCTAATTAGGCCCGACGGTTCCCGGGGGAC
>CAZKPI010000010.1:8698-25871 GCA_964554555.1 uncultured bacterium | reverse complement strand
CCCGGCGGCGGCCGGAATCGGGCCCGCCCCCGCCTGGCTGTCCGATGCCGTGTTCTACCAGGTTGTCCCCGACCGGTTCGCGCGCGAGGCCGGCCCGGGGGCGGGCGGCGGCGACGGCACCCTCCTCCCCTGGTCCGCCCGCCCGGGAAGCAGTGGGCGGGGGGGGCGCGAGTTCTTCGGGGGCAACCTGCGGGGCCTGACCGGGCGGCTGGACCACATCCGCGGGCTGGGGGCCGACGCCATCCTGTTGACCCCCATCAACCGCGCGCCTTCGTACCACCGCTACGATACCACCGACTTCCGCGCTCTCGATCCACTCCTGGGGTCCTGGGACGATCTCGACGAGCTGGTGCGGCAGGCCCATGCCCGGGGCCTGCGGCTGGTCTTCGACGTGGCGCTCAACCACGTGTCGCGCGATCATCCGTGGTTCCAGGCGGCGGCGGGCGGCGGCGCCCGTGAGCGCGAATACTTCCGGTTCCTGGAAAACGGGAAATACCTGTGCTGGTGGGGCTTCGGCCACATGCCGGAACTCCAGCTCGACCACCCCGACCTGCTCGAGGAGCTCTGCCTGGGCGAGGACAGCGTGCTTGCGTTCTGGCTCGGGAAGGGGTTCGACGGCGTCCGGCTGGACTGCGCCAACGACCTGACCTTCCCGCTCTGCCGCCGGATCACCGCGGCGGTGAAGGCCCGTTTCCCGGAAGCGGCGGTGCTCGGGGAGGTCTGCAACTTCTCGGCCCCTTGGCTGAACGCGCTCGACGGCACCCAGAGCTACTTTTTCACCGCCTCGCTGAAAGCCCTCCGGCAGAAGTCCATCACCCACGGCCAGTTCCAGCGCAACCTGCAGATGGCCTACGGGGGCGGGGCCTTCCGGCAGTTCCAGATGCTGTCCTCGCACGACATCCCGCGGGCGCGCACCGAGTTCGCCGCCGACCCCGCCTTTTTGCGGGCGGCGCGGCGTCTGCAGTTCACCCTGCCGGGCATCCCGATGATCTACTACGGCGAGGAGTTCGGCCTGGAAGGGGGCAAGGACCCGGACAACCGGGGGACGGTCCCGTGGGAGACCTGGCCCGCCCGGCGTCTCGAGGCAGACGCGCGCGAACTGCAGGACCTGATCCGACTGCGGCGGGCCTCGCCCGAACTGCGCGCCGGCCATTGGGAACCGGTCATCGCCGACGGGGTGGCGGATCTGGTGGCGTTCTTCCGGGTTCTGCCTGATGATCCCCGCCGCTTCACGCTGGTGGTCTGGAACGACGCGGGCCAGGCCCGGCCGGTGACGCTGACCATCCCGTGGGGCTGGCTGTTCTCGGAAGTGGAGCTGAGGGAGGTGTTCACAGGCCGGCAGTGCCAGGTGGGTGCGGGCCTGATCACCCTGCCGCTGGAGCCGCGCGAGTGCTCGGTCTGGCAGATCCATCCCGGGAACAAGGGTTCCTACTCGTTTTTCAAATCCTGGCGCCTGCCCTGAAGGCCGGTCTCGGAAAAGAGGCTTCGGAAGCGCTCGCGGAAGCGGTTGGAAGGGTTGGCCAGCGTCTGGCCGGGGGCTTCGTACAGCCACCGGGCGACGCGGGCCTTGTTCCCCTCGCGCTCGTAGCCCCGCGTCAGGAGGGTGGCCTCCACGGCGTCGAGCAGGTGCATGGCGGGGTGGCGGCGGCGGGCGTGTTCCTCCAGGCGGGCCAGCAGGTCGTCGAGGTCGGCGGCGGGGGGCTGGCTGGCGGGGGCCCACAGGGCCTTGAGGTGGGCGATCTCGCCGGCGACCATGGCGGGCGTGATGGGGGTTTCCCGGAGCCGGGCCTTGATCGCCATCCGGCGCACCGAGAACTTCAGGTCGCGGAAGTTGCCGGCCCAGAGCGCGGCGGGTGAAGTGCCGAAGGCGAGGTAGGCCGCCTTGGCCGCGGGCTCGAAAGCGACCTGGAACGGCCGGGGGTTGTCCTTGCGGAACTCGGCGGCGTTGAACAGGCGGATCTCGTGGTCGACGTGTCCCTCGAAATCCCGCGGCAGGTCGCGGATGCCGGGCAGGCGGAACTCCCAACAGCGGATCCGGGTGTAGAGGTCTTCGCGGAAGGTGCCCGCCTGCACCATGCGGCGCAGGTCCTGGTTGGTGGCGCACAGCAGGCGGAAGTCGCTGGTCTTGCGCTGGGTCGAGCCCACCGGGTAGAAGGTGCGGGTTTCGAGGGCCAGGAGCAGTTCGGCCTGGGAGCGGAGGTCGAGCTCGCCGATCTCGTCGAGGAACAGGGTGCCGCGGTCGGCGGCGAGCAGGAAGCCGTCGCGGTCGGCGGTGGCCCCGGTGAAGGCCCCGCGGGTGTGGCCGAACAGGGTGGAGCGGATCAGGTCGCCGGACAGGCCGGCGGCATTCAGCTCGAGGAAGGGAGCCTGGGGGCGGCCGGTCCGGCGGGCCCAGCCGTGGTGGATCTCCTGGGCGATGCGGCTCTTGCCGGTGCCGGTGGGGCCGGTGAGGAGCAGGGGGTCGTCGGTGTAACAGCCGATCTCGACGATCTCGCGGTAGAGGCGTTCGGCGGCGGGGTGGCGCGACCGCTTCAGGGCCACGGCGCGCAGGATCTCGCCCTTCTCGCGCCGGACCTGGCGTTCGAGGGGGCGGAGGTTCTCCCAGCGGAGGTCGAGGCGGCGGGCCAGCGCGTTCCAGGTGGTGGCGGCGAGGGGGTCGCCGGCGGCGGGGTCACGGCTGACCTGGAGCAGGTGGATGGGGCGGCCCTCGGGCGGGTAGCGGGCCAGCAGGAGCATGGCCATCTGCATGGTGTGGGTGCCGTTGCCCAGGTTGAAGAAGGCAGGGCCGGCCGCCGGCTGGCCCGCTTCCACCGCCTCCCACAGGACCTGGAAGCAGTCCTGCAGGTCGAAGGGGTCGGTGAAGGTGACCGGGAGGGCGCGCAGGTCGAGGGTCCGCTGGCGCTCGGCCAGCCGGCGGCGAATGTCGTCGCAGACCCGCCCGAGCAGGGCTTCCTGCCCCCGCCGTCCGGGCTGCCAGAGGATGGTCAGGGCGGCCAGGGGGAAGGTCTCCTGAAGGGCGAAGGCCACCGTGGAGCGGAACAGCCGCCACCGCCGGACGGTGGTGGCGGCGGCCTTGTCCTGCTCGTTGTCGAGAAGCGAGAAACCGTGCAGGGGCTGGGTCATCCGGCTTGCTCCTCAGAAAAATCAGATAATCATAGTAAAAATAGTATATAAAATTCCATGGCTGGCCGCCAGGGAGCGGCCGATCCGCTCCCCGGGCCGATCGGCGTGGCCGGCACGGCGGATGCGATGACGAGGGCGGGGCGGGCGACCCGCCCTCGGAAAGGAGCGAACGCATGAACGTCAGCATCCTCCCGCCGGCGAATCCGGCCTCCCCTTCTGCCGCGACCGCCCCCGGCTCTCCAGGCGGCCTGGCCGCCCCGGCCGACCCGGGCCGGAAAGTCCGGCTGGGGGATGCCCTCCTGCAGGACGGTCTGATCACCGAGGAGCAACTGCGCCAGGCGCTCGAACTGCAGAAGAAGCATGGGAAACGGCTCGGCACGATCCTGGTCGAGATGCACCTGGTGACCGAGAACGAGATCGCTCAGGTCCTCAGCCGGCAACTGCGGATTCCCTTCGTCGACCTGGGCAACTACCTGGTCGACCCGATCATCGCCCGGCTCGTGCCCGAGCACCTGGCGCGGCGGCACCAGCTGGTGCCCATCAACAAGGTGGGCAACAAGCTGACGGTGGCCATGGTCGATCCGCTCAACATCATCGCGATCGACGATGTGGCCATCATCACCGGGCTGGCCGTCAAACCGGTGGTGGCGACCCCGACCGGGGTGGCGAAGGCCCAGCAGGATGTGCACGGGGAGGGGACCCTCACCGAGCGGCTGATCGACGACATCACCACCATGAGCAAGGACGCGGAGGATCCTGCCAACCTCGATCTGACGCAGGATTTCGACGAGAACGACGCCCCCATCATCCGGCTCTGCCACCTCGTCATTGCCCAGGCCGTCCAGAGCGGGGCCTCCGACATCCACATCGAGCCGCACGAAAAGGACCTGCGGGTCCGCTACCGGCAGGACGGCCTCCTGCAGACGGTGATGCAGCCCCCCAAAAAGGCGGCGGCGGCGATCGCCTCGCGCATCAAGATCATGGCCTCGCTGAACATCGCCGAGAAGCGCCTGCCCCAGGACGGCCGGATCAAGCTCAAGGTGCACCAGCGGAATATCGATCTGCGGGTGTCGATCATTCCCGTGATGTGGGGGGAAAAGATCGTCATGCGCATCCTCGACCAGTCGAGTCTGAAGGTCAACCTCGAGGACCTCGGCTTCGAGCCGAACACCCTGGCCCGGTTCAAGGCGGGCATCGCCGCGCCGTACGGCATCGTGCTGGTGACGGGGCCCACCGGGTCGGGGAAGACGACGACCCTCTATTCAGCTCTGGCCACGCTCAACACCGCCGAACGGAACGTGCTGACCGCCGAGGACCCCGTCGAATACATGCTGCCGGGCATCAACCAACTGCAGTGCCGGTCGGAGATCGGGCTCACCTTCGCCGGGGCGTTGCGGTCTTTCCTGCGCCAGGACCCGAACGTCATCATGGTGGGCGAGATCCGTGATTTCGAGACGGCCGAGATTGCCATCAAGGCGTCGATGACCGGCCATCTGGTGCTGTCGACCCTGCACACCAACGATGCTCCCAGCACGATCGGGCGCCTGACCAACATGGGCATCGAGCCGTTCATGATCACGACGTCGGTCCTGCTGGTGCAGGCCCAGCGGCTGGTGCGGCGAATCTGCAAGGAGTGCCGGACCGAGATCAAGCCCCGCGCCGAACAGCTCGCCCAGCTCGGCATCACGCCCGAACTGCTGCGCCGGCTCGACCTTCCCCACCTCAACGAGCGCAACCTGCTGTTCTTCCGCGGCAAGGGGTGCGAGGCCTGCAGTAACGCCGGTCTGCGCGGGCGGGTGGGCGTCTACGAGGTGCTGACGATGACCGAGCGGCTCCGCGAGCTGATCCTCAACGGCGGCTCCACCGACGACATCCGGCGGCAGGCGGTCGAGGACGGCATGCTGTCCCTGCGGGAGTCGGCCCTGCGGAAGGCCCTGCTCGGGCAGACGACGATCGAGGAGGTGGTCCGGGTCACGCTGGGCGAGCACTGAGCGGGCTGGTCCCTGCCACCCGGCGGAATCCGGAACGCGAGGCCGCGTCACCCGGTCCTTTCCTGGCTGGGAGCAGGCGAGGGGCCCCCGCCGCCTTCGGACAGGCGGAAAGCGAACCGGCACGGACAGGGTGGCTGGAACCGGTGGGTCACCGGTTGCGTCCGGCGGGCCTGGCGGGCCCGGCCTCAGCCTTCCAGGGTCTCTTTCAGCTCCCGGACGAGCCGCTCCACCGTGAACGGCTTGCCCAGGGAGCGGGCTCCCGGGGGCAGGCGGGGCTCGGCGCCGCCCTGGGGCAGGGCCAACCCGCTGATGAACAGGGCCTTGACCCCCGGGTCGATCCGGGACATCTCGCGGAACGTCTCCACGCCGTCGAGCCGCGGCATCGTCAGGTCGAGAATGACGCCGCGGATCTTCCCGCGGTGCTGGCGGAAGAGGTCCAGGGCCTGGCGGCCGTCGGCCGCGCCCAGGATGGAGAAGCCGATGGGTTCGAGCATCTCCTGCAGGAGGGAACGGAGTCCCTCCTCGTCTTCGGCGATCAGGATCGTCCCATGGCTTTTCCAGACCGGCGGGAGCCGATCCGGGGACGCGGCGGCCCTGGTCAGCCCCGGCGGGGCGGGCAGGACGGCCCGGAAAGTGGTGCCGGAGCCGGGGGCGCTGGCCACCCCGATCGCCCCCTGGTGGCTGTGGACGATGCCCAGGACGGTGGCCAGCCCGAGGCCGCGGCCCGAGAACTTGGTCGAAAAGAAGGGGTCGAAGATCTTCTGGATGGTCGCCTCGTCCATGCCGTGTCCGGTATCGGCCACCTCGAGAAAAACCGTCGGTTCGGGCGGGGCCGCGCCGAACCAGGTGAAGTCGGCGGCCGGCCGGCCTGACGGCTGGCCGGTGCCGGTGGTGACCGAGATGGCCCCCGCCATTTCCCCGATGGCCTCGCTGCCGTTGAGGAGGAGATTCATGACCACCTGCCGGATCTGGGTCGGGTCGCCTTCGAACAAAGGCAGGCCGGCGGGGAGGTCCAGGTGGAGCGTGATCTTCCGGGAGATGGCCACCTCCAGCATCCGGGACATCTCCCGCACCACGGCTGACAGGTCGAGGGGAATGAGCGTCAGACTGCCCCGCCCCGAGTAGGCGAGCATCTGCCCGCACAGGTCGGCGGCGCGGTGGACGACCCGGGAGATCTCGGTCAGGCGCTGGCGGACCGGTGACCCCTCAGGCACCTCCCGCAGGGCGAGATCGGTGTTGCCGAGGATCACCGACAGCAGGTTGTTGAAGTCGTGGGCGACCCCGCTGGCGAGCCGGCCCAGGCTGTCCAACTTCTGGGTCTCCTGCACCTGCCGTTCCAGACGCCGCCGTTCCTCGAGCTCCCGTTCCCGTTCGGACACGTCCCGACAGATCACCTGGACGAAGGTCTTTTCCGGGGGGCCGCCGCCCCGCCGGGTGGCGCTCACGTCAGCGGGAAAGACTGAGCCGTCGCGGCGGCGGACGCGCAGTTGGACGGAATGGGCGGCCCCCTGCTCGCGCAGGAGCCGGGACAACCTGGTGAGGGCCCCGGCCGACGACGGATCGACCAGATCGCGGGGGCGGAGGCCGGCGGCGTTCATCTCCCGGACGTCCTGGTAGCCGAACAGTTCGGCAAACCGCTGATTGATGGCCAGGAACCGGCCTGTTCCGTCGGACAGGGAGATCCCGTCAGGGGACGCCTCCACCAGCGCGCGATAGGTCTCCTCGCTCTCCTGCAGGAGGGCTTCGGCCTCCCGGCGGGCGGTCACGTCGAGGAGGATGCCGGTCCAGACAGTGCCACCGTCGGGGCCGGGGCGCGGCAAGGAATGCCACCGGACCCAGCGGATCCGGTGGTCGGGCAGGACGAACCGGCATTCGTGGCGGTAGGGGGAGCCGGTGCGCGCCGCCTCGGCCTCGGCACGGATGGCGGCCTCCACGTCATCGGGATGGACGCGGGCATACACGACGCCGGCGTCCTGGCAGGCAGTTCCCGGGGGGATGCCGAACAGGCCGTCGAACCCCGCGCTGGTGTAGTCGAAGAAGCGCCGGCCGTCGGGGGCATGGACGAGACGGTAGACGGCTCCGTCGGGGAGATTGGCCCCGATGCTGTGCAGTAAATCCTCCTGGGATTCGAGCTGTTGTTCGGCGCTCCTCTGGACGGTGATGTCTTCGATGAGGGAGAGCAGAAGGGGCGGGGCTCCGCCGCCTTCCTGCAGGAGGAACCCGGTCATGTGGGCCCAGATCTGCTCGCCGGTGGCCCGCCGCAGTCTGACCTCCAGGCGGTGGACGCTGTCCCGGGCCTGCAGTTCTGCCAGGATTCGCTGGCGGTCGGCCTGGTCGACATAGAAGGCGGCCGCCCCCAACTCCTGGAGCTCGGCGCGATCCCGACAGCCCGCTAGCGCGACCAGGGCCGGGTTGGCGGCCAGGACCCGCCCTTCGCTGTCAGAGAGGAGGCAACCCACCTGGAGCCGGTCGAGAAAGAACCGGAACCATTCGGGAGTCCGGATGGGGAGCCCGGCAGGGTCAGAGAGGCGTCCCGGCTTCGGGGAAGCGGGGGCAAGGGAGGATTTCTTCGGCGATCTTCTCACGCTCTCTCGATGAACCCCGGTTGGAACCGCTTCGGCCCTGAAGGGGGCCTCCTGCAGGTCGGTGAGGAACCATGGGAATGATACCACGGTTCCGGGGAGAATGCCTGGCCGGCGGGAAACGCGCCAGGCCCACGCCAGGTTGGAACCTGCCCTGTCAGAAGAAACGCAAGGCCTGGGCGAGCTCCCGGCCGGGGCGGAAGCGGAACCTGGCGGCGGGGCCTCTGGTCGCGGTCCCGTCGTTCCGCCGGGATGACCCGGATGGAGCGGCCGCAGGAGTGCTGGACGCCCTCGTCGAGGGGACCGTGCTTCCGGCCGGCGCCAACGCGTTTCCGGAAGGTCTTTCCGACGAACAGTCGGAGAGGGTGATGCCGGCGCGGGAGCCCGGGCAAGCCCGGGGGCATCTGCGGGATGGGTCATCCGGGCGAAAGGTGACGCAGGGGTGGCGCGGACTTCCGGGGCGTCGGCGGGGCCGTTCCGCCCTCGCGGCGGTCGGGGTCCGGGGTCAGTCCTCCGCCGCGACCGGCAGGCCCAGCGCCTGGGTGAGGGCTTGCCGGAGGTGGTCTGCCAGAGCTGGTTCCCGGGCGGCCACGATCAGGCGGTCCAGGGCGGGCAGACGGGGGCGGGCCTGCTCGAGAGCGGCGGCCAGCCGGGCGGCGAAGCGGTCGGGGGCGATCACCCCGTATTCGGTGCCGAGGGGGCTCAGGGCGATGGTCTCCGCACCGAGATCGCCGGCCTGCCGCAAAGCCTCCGGAAGAGTGGTGATCAGCGCGTTCTCGTCGAAGATGGTCTGGCGGTCAAGGTCGTAGACGACCGCTTCCAGGAGGAAGCGGGCGGCACACCAGGGGAGGCGGGACACCAGGATGTCGCCGGGCCTGGCGGCCGGCAGGCCCCCGTCGACCGCGGCCAGGGCCTGGCTGAGGGCGGCGGCGGGCGATTCCCCGTCCGCCTCCCGGACCGGCCCGAACACCCGATGGCGGTCCTGGGCCATGATCGCCGCGTCGGCAGGGACGTCCCAGGGGTGGCGGGCGGTGACCGAACAGCGGATTCCCTGGAGCCAGGAAGCCAGGGGGGCTGGCGCGGACCCGGGGAGGAAGCGGACGACCTCGGGGCAGGGGGCGGTCCGGATCCGGCCGCTGAGGTAGCTGAGGAACTCGACCTGGCTGGGGGTGGTCCATCCGTTGAGGAACCACGGCTCACCGTCAGCCCAGGTCATGGCCGGATGCAGGGGAAGGAGCGGGTCGCCGTCCGGGCCGAGCACCCACAGGGATCCGGTGGGGGCGACGGGCGGGTGAGCGAAGTCGAAGGCCGCCGGGGGGGAACCTCTGCTGTCTTCAGGCGCCATGCCCAGCCCGTATCGCCGCAGAAGGGGGATGGCCTCCAGGGCCTCCCGCAGTGAGGCCTCCAGGGCCGGGGTCAGCCGCCGGGCGAGGTCGCCCTGGATGGCGCCGTGGGCCTTGGTCTTGTTGCGGAAGGCGACGTGCAGGTCGAACAGCCCGCCCACCGAAAGGCGGCGGGGCAGTCCCTCGTCCTCCCGGCCCAGGAAATCCTGGATGCTCCGGTAGGCGGCTGTCCAGGCCGGGGGACGTTCCTCGGCCCGGTCGAGGGTCAGCAGTTCGGGGATCGGGGCCGGGCCTGTCTTGGCGAGGCGGGGGGGCAGAGCATGCACCACCTGGCACCAGTGGCCCAGGGAGGGCCGGGCCAGCCCCGCCAGGACGCGGGGGTGGATCCCGGCGGCCCCTGACCGCGGCGCCTGGAGGTACCACCCGAGGGTTACGGCGGCGAGATACCGCAGGGAGACCTCGAACAGGTTGCCGACCTGGATGAACCGGGCGATGGGGTCGGTCGCGCCGTCCAGGTGGTGGAGCAGGGCGGCCACCGGATAGGGATAGGGGAAGGGGGCTCGGAAGGCGGGCCGGTCGGTCATGTCCTCTCCTGCGGGCACGGGCGGGGGGCACCCGAACTCCATGGTACCAGCGGCCGCGGCCCCCGGCAAGCGGGCTCCGTCACATTTGCCGGGGCGGGGGGAAACGGCTACAATGGCCGGAATGACGAAACCCGGGCGAGCGACAGGGACGAGCGGAGCGGCAACGCGGTTCGGAGCCGCGGTTCCGGGCATCGTGCCGGCAGATCAGGGGTGGATGTCCACCACCAGTTCGACCGCGTTTCCCAGGCCCAGCCGGTCACCGCGCGCCAGGCGGACCTGGCGGCCGGGGGTCAGCCCGACCCCGTTCAGGCTGGTGCCGTTGCGGCTGTTCAGATCCTCCACGAACCAGCCGGCCGGTTCCCGGATCAGGCGGACGTGCTGGCGGGAGACCTCGGTGAATCTGGACAGCACCTCGCGTCCCGTGCTGTTGCGGCCGACCACCGTTTCCCCCGCCAGTTCGATCGTGAAGCCCGGCCCAGTCAGCCGGAGGGTGGACCCGGTGGGGGCGGCGGGCCGGGACGGCCGCCACAGGTCAGCCAGACAGCGTGGGCACAGGCCCTGGGCCGGAGTGACCGGGGTCTCGCAGTCCGGGCAATGGGCTGGCGATGGCGGGTGGGGGGGCATGATGTCTTCTTTCTACCGGAAAGCGCGGGGGGATGCAAATGCCTGAGCCGCCGGGCAGTGCCCTCATCGCCACCCCCCTTCCCCTCGCCGCCGGGCTCGACCCGGGGGCGGACGGGGGGGGGCGGCCGGCCGGAGATCCCGCCCCCACGCTGGATGAGCTTCTGCGTCTGCCCGTCCTGCTGGGAACCTGGCTCGGGCGGCTGGCCGCCGTGTCCGGGACGCCCTGGCCGGGCTGGACCACCGACCTGGCGGCCGAGGTGGCCGGGCGCTGGCAGGGAATTGGCGACCGCCTGCACGCCTGGCTCGCGAGGAATCCGGTGGCCGGGCCGAGCCGGGCCCAGCTGGCCGGGCGTCTCCAAAGCTGGACCGAGCAGGGGCGGCTCCTGTTGGAACGTCTGGCCGCTGGCACGTTCGGCTGGCCCGACGTGTTCGCCGCCCGGGAATGCCTGGAAGGGTTCGTCCTGGAAGCCGCGCGGGCGGCGGCCGAGCAGAGCGGCACGGCCTGGATCTTTTCGTATTTCCTGGGCCGGAATGCCGACCTTCTCGACGTGGTCCGCCAACGGGCCGGCGAAGTCCCCCCCGACCTTGGCGACCTGGCGGAACACCTCCGCCGCTGGGCCGGAACCCCTGCCGGCGAGATGGCGGCGGTGAACCAGAAGCTCATGGAGGCGAACCGGAAACTGGCCGTTGTGGCCGGGGGGGGAGGCGACGAGGCCGCCGAGACCGCGATCATCCGCGAGGACCTGCGGTTCTGCCGGGCCTGGGCGGCGCGCCTCAAGGCCCATCCCGCCTTCCCCCGCCTGAAGAGCCTGTTCGAGGAATCGGCGGCGGCCGCCGACCTGCCGGTTCTCGAGGATCTCCATGCCGAGATCCGTCGTCTGCTCCGCAAGCAGGCCGAATCGGAAGCCCTGGGCTGGGTCACCAGGCGGCAGGTGCAAGCCCTGCTGGCCCTGGTCCCTGCCGGAGATCCGCTCCACGAGACCATCGCGGCCTTTCAGGCGGCCCGGGCCGCCAGCCAGGGGGAGCTGACCCGGCTGACCCGGGAGCTCGAGCCGGTGGTGGGGGTGGGGGCCGAGCGTCAGGCCCGACAGGCGGCCACCGCCTGGCTGGCAACCGCCCTGACCGCCTGGGAAGGGATCGTCCTGCCGCCGGACCGGACCGGCCAGCTGTCGCGGGTCCTCGACCAGGGCATCGCGTTCGCCCTGGCCTGGCGCGATGCCCCGTTCCTGGTGCTGGCCCGGTTCTCCGCGGACGAGGAACTGACGGTCCGGTTGGTCCGGCTGGTCGCCACCTCCCGGGAAAAGGCCTCCCAGACGGCGGCGGAGGAGGCCGAGGACCGGGCGGTGTGTCAGGCCTGGGCCGCCGGCCTGGAGAACCTGCGGCGGGAGGCCCCCCGGTCGCGGATCCTGTGGGTCGACCGCTGGCAGGGGGGTGCGGTCGTCGACCGGGTTCCCGAGACCCAGCTGGTCCAGGCGGGGGTCCACCTCGGCCTCCTGCCCCCGGTTGCCCCTGCCGTTGCTTCCTGACCGGTTCCCCCGGGACCGTCACCGATCCTGGGTTTCCCCAGGCGGCCCGGCGCTGGATCGGGCCGGACGGCCTTCGCGACCGCGTTCAACGCCCCTGCCCCCGGGGCCAGCCAGACTCCCGTGTCCGCACGACCGTGACGGTTTGGGCTGATTTTCCCGGACCCATCGCGGATTTGGTGGAGGCGGGAGGCGGTTGCGGCAGGGCCTAGAGGGAGGTAAACTGGGCGCAGTTCACAAGGGAGGAATGTATGGAGATCAAATTCGGGACGTCGGGCTGGCGGGACATCATTGCCGACGGGTTCACCTTCCAGAACGTGCGCATCTGCACCCAGGCCATCGCCGACCACCTGCTGGCGGCGGGCAAGACGGGCGGGGTGGTGATCGGCAGTGACACCCGCTTCCTGTCGACGCGGTTCATGGAGACGGCGGCCCGTGTGCTGGCCGCCAACGGCATCAAGGCCTTCCTGTGCGTGCGCGACACGCCGACGCCGGTGATCAGTTTCGAGATCCTGCGCCGGAAGGCGGCCGGCGGCATCAACTTCACCGCGAGCCACAACCCGCCCGAATACCAGGGCCTGAAGTTCTCGCCCGACTGGGGCGGGCCGGCCCTGCCCGAGACCACCTCCGACATCGAGCGGCGTGCCAACCAGATGCTGAAGGGCGGCCCCGCCCCCAAGGACATGGACCTGGCGGGCGCCCTCCAGAAAGGGCTCATCGAGAGGATCGACCCGATGGACCCCTACCTGGCCACCCTGCGCGACAAGGTCCGCCTCGACGAGATCAACAAGGCCGGGTTGAAGATCCTGGTGAACCCGCTCTACGGCACGGCGCGCGGCTATCTTGACCGCATCCTGCGCGAGGCCGGCTGTCAGGTGACCGTGATGAACGACCACCTTGACCCGTACTTCGGCAACCAGCCGCCCGAGCCTTCCGAGAGCCACATTCCCGACATGATCGCCCGGATGAAGGAAGGGACGTTCGATCTCGGCCTGGCCACCGACGGCGATGCCGACCGGTTCGGCATCCTGGGTCCGGGCGGGCGGTTCTTCGAGCCCAACCAGATCCTGGGCATGATGCTCGACCACCTCAAGACGACCCGCGGCTGGGCAGGCGGCGTGGCGCGGTCGGTCGCCACCACCCACCTGATCGATGCCGTGGCGCGCCATCACGGCATCGAGATCTTTGAGACTCCGGTGGGGTTCAAGTTTGTGGGCGACCTGATCTCCCGCGACAAGATCCTGATGGGCGGCGAGGAATCGGCCGGGATGAGCATCAAGGGCCACGTCCCCGAGAAGGACGGCATCATCGCCTGCCTGCTGGTTGCCGAGATGGTGGCCATGCAGAAGAAACCCATCGAGACCATCCTTCAGGACCTGTACAAGAAAGTCGGCACCTACGTCACCCGCCGCCTGAACTTCAAGCTGACCCCCGAGCAGAAGACGCGCGCCGAGCAGAAGATCCGCGAGCCGTTCAAGGAGATCGCCGGGTTCAAGGTCGGCAATACCGTCAAAGTCGACGGCACCAAGTTCCTTCTGGAGAACGATGCCTGGGTGCTGTTGCGGTTTTCGGGAACCGAGCCGGTGGTCCGCTTCTACGCCGAGGCGCGCACCCCCCAGGACCTGGAAAAGCTTTGCGCTTTCGGGGAAAAGATGCTGAAGGGCTGACCGGCTGGCGACCGTGAGGAAAACGGGGCGGGGAGACGATCCCCGCCCCATTTCCTGTCGGGAGTTTGCGCTGACAGCATATTTGGATATATTTAGCTCATGAGCATCAAACCGATCGACATCAAGACCACCCTGATGGTCAACAACGACGCCAGCCGGCTTCGCGAGGATGCCAAGGCGAACGAGGCGGGCCAGTCGCAGTTTGCTGCCCAGAACCAGGAGCGGGGCCAGGAAAAGCTGGAGACCATCCAGAACTCCCAGGCTTCCGAGCACAAGAACATCCGCAAGGAAGACGAGGGCGCCGAGAAAGAGAAGGGCCCCCCCGACCAGAAGCCCCGCCCGCCGAAGAAAGAAGGCGAACCCGAAGAGGAGCCCGCCCCCCAGGCGAAAGACCAGGTGCGCGGCCGCCTCATCGATCTGAAGGCCTGAACCCGTGCGGGACTCGCCCGGCCGGCGCGCGGCCATGCCCTCAGGCCGCCAGGGATGGCGTGGCGGACCACTCGTCCTGCCCAGGGGCAGGGTGCGGTCCGCTCCCTCCAGGAGATCCCCTGCCCGTTTCTGGTGGTGCCTCCTGCCAATCGTCTGCTGGCTGGCGGCGGGCGGGGTCGCGCTGGCGGCGGGAGTCCCCCCGGCGACCGACGGGTCCGGTTGGGGACCGGTCGAAAACCACCCCCTGTTCCGGCAGGCCTGCCGGGCGGTTCCCGAACGGGCGGCCTTCGCGCGCCGGATGGGCGCCCGGTGCTTTCCCACCCCCGACGGGCGGAGTTTCTGCCTTCTGTGGTATCCCCCGGTCGGGAACCCGGCCGCCGGCCGCCCGGCGCGGCCGCCGATGATTGCCACCCTCAGCGGGCACGGCAGTTGGGCGTTCGACGAGTTCTTCCTGTGGCAGGCGGCCGCCGCGGCCCGGGGCTACGGCATCGTGGCTCTCCAGTGGTGGCTGGGAACCGGCGAAGGGCCCGACGATTACTACCGTCCCCACCACAGCTCCCGAATCCCCAACCAGGTCCTGCGCCGGGAAGGCGTCCCCGCGGGGCGCACCCTTCTGCACGGCTTCAGCCGGGGTTCCGCCAACATTTACGGGGTGACCGCCTTGGACCGGCACACCGGCAACCGGTTCTTTCTCGCCACCGTGGCCAACGCCGGGAAGGCGGGGGCCGACTTCCCCGTCAACCGGGAGATCGAGCGGGGGCGGTTCGGTGCCTCGCCCTTCGCCGGAACGCATTGGATCCTCTACGGCGGCGGCCGCGATCCGCATCCCGATCGTGACGGCATCCCCGGCATGCGGGAGGCGGCGGCCTGGGTGACCCGCCTGGGCGGCACCGTCGACCTGTTCCTGGCCGACGAGGAAGGCGACCACGGCGGTTTCCACCGGCGGCCGCAGAACATGGAGGCCGCCCTCCAGGTGTTCGACCGCCTGCTGGCCTCCACAACGCCGAACCTGCCGGATCGCTAGACGGCGATTGCCGGGTGGACGAAAGGCGTGTTTCTGCCGATGCAGTGCCTGTCCGGGGCCCGCTTCCGGCCAGACCCACCCCGGACCGCAAGGAGGGCGACGCCCCATGCTGTCCTCATCCGGCCAGATCTGTCCGGGAGCCCGTGCCAGGCGGGCCCTGGCCGGCCTGCTCGTCCTTTGCCTGCTGATGGCGGGCGCGGGGGTCACCCCGGCCCGGGGGGCCCCGGAGGACGAAGCCCGCATCCAGAACCGGGAAGGGGTCCGCCTGGCCCAGTCGGGAGACTGGCAGGGGGCCCTGGCCGCCCTCGAGGAGGCCTGCCGGCTGAACCCGTTCGATGACACCGCCCTGACCAACCTGGCCTGCACCCACAACAACATCGGGGTCTTCCTGGTGAAGGAACACCGGCACCACGAGGCGATCCGGCATTTCCGCGCCGCCTCGGCCCAGAAGCCCGAGGACATCCAGATCCGGCTGAACCTGCTGGCCGCCCTGGTGGGCGTGCGCGATCTCGAGACGGCGGACCGCGAAGCCCGGAAACTGCTGGCCATCCGCCCCGACGATCCCGACCTCGCCCTGCAGGTGGCTCTGGCCATGCAGCGGATCGAGGACGACGAGGCGGCCCTCGGGGTGCTGGAAGCCGTGCTGGAACGGCATCCGCGCCATGCCGGGGCCCGCCTCGAGATGGCGCGCCTGCAGTATCGCCGGGGCAACCTGACCGAGGCCCGCTTCCACCTCACCCAGGCGCTCGATATCGAGCCCGGCCGCCGCGAAGCCCTGGCCTTCCGCCAGACCCTCGATCGCGAGGAACCGCTCGAGGCGACCTTCGACCGCGACACCAGCGTGCACTTCGCCCTGACCTTCCAGACGGTGTTCTCCCGCGAGTGGGCCCGCGATCTGCTCGAGGTCTTCGAGGAGGCCCACGAACGCGGCGGGGAATTCCTCGGCGTCCGGCCCGCCCAGCGGGTGCAGGTGATCGTCTACGCCGCCCGCGATCTGCACAAGGCCAAGGCCCTGCCGGAATGGGCGGGTGGGGTCTACGACGGGAAGATCCGTCTGCCGGTGCCCTCGCTCACCGCCACGCCCGACCAGCTGGCGCCGGCGATCGCGCACGAATACTGCCACCACCTCGTGTATGTGCTGACCCACGGCAACTGTCCGACCTGGCTGAACGAAGGCCTGGCGCAGGTGCTGGAAGGGGTCGACCCGGCGCGGGCCGCGCGTCTGCTCGCCCGCCCTGACGGCACCCTGCGCCTGCGTCCGCTGGCCGAGCTGGCGGGCTCGTTCGCCCGCGCCCCCTCCCGCGAGGTGGCGGAGCAGTTCTACGCGCAGTCCCTCCTGGCGGTGCAGGCCCTGCTCAAGGAGAAGGGCCTGCCGGCCATGCGCGACCTTCTCGCCAACCTGGGCCGGCAGTGTCCCCTGGAAGAGGCCGCTGAACTGGCCTTCGGCGATCCGCTGACCAGCGTGCTCGACGACCTGGCGGAATCGGCCCTCTAGGGCCGGAGGCCGTCCGCGGGGCCGGTCGGTTCCTGGTTCCGGGCCACCCGTTGACCGGTGGGCGGCCGCCGGTCCTTCCCCGCCCTGCCCGGTCCCCCGGTTGGCCGTCGAGCCCGGCCAGCGGAGCGGCTCACCATGATCGTCCGCCGACGAGGCCGGCCGCTCGCCCTGGCCGCCGGAAAAGGCGGCGTGAGAGCACGGCGCCGCGAATGGCCGGGGACGGACGGCTCCCGCCTGGCCCAGGGGGATGGCCGCCCAGCCCGCTGGGTGAAAGGTTCGGTCAGCGGAGGATCAGCAAGAGGGCGAGGCGGGCGATCAACTGCTGTACCGCTTCGATGACCAGCAGGAGAAACAGGGGCCCCAGGTCGAGACCGACGCCCGGGCCCATCGGGATCACCACCTTGAACGGCCGGGCGAGGGCATCGACGAAGCCCGTGAACTTCCGCACCACGGGGTGCCGCGGCCAGGGGTCGACCCAGCTGAGAATGACCCGGATCAGGACGGCCAGCTGAAGGAAGCGCAGGGTCTGCAGGAGGACGACGGCCAGGTGGGGCATGGGGTTGTTTCTCCTGCGGCGGGTTGGCGGCCGGTCAGGGGTGGTCGCCGAAGATGGCCCGGCCGATGCGGACGATGGTGGCCCCTTCCTCGACGGCCAGGGGGAAGTCGTCGGTCATGCCCATGGACAGTTCGCGGGCCTGGTAGCCCCTCCCCTCCAGGGCGCGGCTGGCCTCGAACAGGGCGGCCAGGCGCCGGAACGCGGCCCGCACCGGAGCCTCCTCGGGGACGAA
>CAZKPI010000010.1:8438-8688 GCA_964554555.1 uncultured bacterium | reverse complement strand
GGGGGCCATTCCCATCAGGCCCTGCACGTCCAGATCAGGGTTGTCGCGGAGGCGGCCGATGACCTCGAGGACCTCATCGGGCTCGAACCCCTGCTTGGTGGCCTCGCCGGAGATGTGCACCTCGAGGAGGCAGGGACAGCGGCGGCCGGTCTTGCGGGCCCATTCGGCGAAGGCCTCGAGCAGTTCGGGGCGGTCGACCGAGTGCACGAGTTCCGCCACCGGGTAGACGTATTTGATCTTGTTCGACTGC